>JBCDDR010000024.1:0-18209 GCA_039180205.1 Pseudomonadota bacterium
CCGAGTTGATTGCAAATCGGCACTTTAATCTTCAGGAAACATTCCTGGATGCTTTGGCAAAACGCTGCCTCGCACACCAACAGGTTGAGCGCGTCACGCTTTATTCGCGAAAACCCGATGTTTATCCGGATTGTGAGAGTGTCGGCTATCGCCTTGTCATGCAACGGGGCTGACGACTGGGTCTGGTGGGGTTTTCCGACGCCAGACCGATCTAAATTATTAGCTCAGCATTTCCAGCAACGTTGTGGCGAGCACGCTTGATGTCGCGGGGGTCTGCAAAACATGAAATGGTGATGCAGAGCCCGCGCAATAGAAAGAGTTACGCCCAACCGAATCGATCCCGTTTTCGGCTGAGTCGTCAAGGTTTCGCGGAAAAAGCGCTAATACAGGTAGATCGGCCCACTTTTTGCGTATTTTTTCGATAGAGGCCGTCTCGGTCTTACAGCCCCCTTGGGCGCAGTTCGCAACGAAAATAATGGCATGATATGGCTTCGCAGAGAGCGCTTTTGAAGCCTCGTGTGCGCGCGCAACAGCTGAGACCGAGTAGCCAAGCTGTTGTAATCGTTCAAGATATAGCTTCCTGCTGAAGCCGTTTTCGGCAATCACGAGCAAATCCTGTTCCTGCAACGGCCTTGCGCGCGACGATTCATTATTTACCCTGGCCACCCACACATTCCCTTTGTTCGATCTGCCCTTCAGTTTCCAAGACATAAAAACACAAATCCCACTGAAACCAATCGATTACGCCCACACACCCAACTGTGGCTGTTATCGTAAACAAAACTATAATTTACCACTGAAAAGTCACAGCTCGCAGCAACGTGACTAATTTTGTGCCGGATTGTGTTGTCGGGAAGACACATTATTCCTCTATCAGGTAAATGCGTCGTTTTTCCATGGAGATTTCTCTAGAGAAAGTCAGGCTGCGTCGCTGCCATTTGAGATTGGGAAAATGCGGAGCAGGGTGGTAGGCCTTTGGGCTAATGAATGCGATCAAGGCGTTCACTGGTCGGCTCGCAATCGGGTCTCATCATCTTTCACATTGGTTCTTTTGGGGAATTTTTTATGGATTTTGCGTTTACGCCACGGATGCGCGAATTGGTCGAGCAAGTTGAAGCCTTTATGGACGCGCATGTGTATCCCGCTGAGGAAGCTTACTTTCAGGAGCAAGCTCGGGGAGAGCGTTGGAAGGTTCTCGACGTGGTTGAGGATTTGAAGGTCAAAGCAAAGGCAGAGGGTCTGTGGAACCTTTTTCTGCCGGAAAGTGATTTGGGCGCCGGGCTCAGCAATCTCGAATATGCCCCGCTTGCGGAAATTATGGGGCGTGTGCACTTCGGTTCCGAGGTGTTCAATTGTGCTGCCCCCGATACCGGGAATATGGAAGTGCTCGTTCGTTACGGCTCCCCAGCGCAACAGGAGGCCTGGCTGAAACCATTACTCGCGGGAGAAATCCGGTCTGCGTTCGCCATGACCGAACCCGACGTTGCATCATCGGATGCAACAAATATTCAATCTTCCATTTCGCGAGATGGCGATGAATATGTGATCAATGGCAGAAAGTGGTGGACCTCGGGTGCTGGCGACCCGCGTTGTAAGATTCTCATTTTCATGGGCAAGACCGATCCGCGTGCCGAGGCCTATCGTCAGCAGTCGATGATACTGGTGCCACTCGATACCCCGGGTGTTGAGGTAAAGCGCCACCTTCCTGTCTTCGGGTATGATGACGCACCGCATGGTCACATGGAGATCTCTTTCGATAATGTGCGCGTGCCTGCGGAAAATATGCTGCTTGGCGAAGGGCGTGGGTTTGAAATTGCTCAGGGCCGTCTCGGTCCAGGACGGATCCACCATTGTATGCGCTCGATAGGCGCGGCTGAACGCGCGCTTGAGATGATGTGCAAGCGGCTCAAATCCCGCGTCGCCTTTGGTCGGCCGATCGCAGACCAGTCGATTTGGTCAGAGCGGATTGGTGATGCGCGTTGCCAGATCGAGATGGCACGGCTTCTCACACTCAAGGCCGCCTTTATGATGGACACGGTTGGCAACAAAGTTGCCCGGCGTGAGATTGCGATGATCAAGGTTGTCGGGCCAAACGTGGCTTGTGATGTGATTGATATGGCCATTCAAGCGCATGGCGCAGCGGGAATTTGTGATGATTTTCATTTGGCTAATATGTATGCCCAACAGCGCACGCTGCGGCTTGCAGACGGCCCGGATGAGGTTCATCGCGGGACCATCTCAAAGCTTGAGCTCCGGTCGTATAATTGAGGTCTGCATAACCCACCATATTTGGAATAAACTACCACGGGTAGTTTTGGGGCTTGTCATGGTCGCAATATCTGGCATTATCATTGACAGTCGTAATGCCTAACCGGGGTCTGCTGTCGTGCAGCCCAATGGGTTGTATGGACGTTTCAGGAGGTGCCGATGCCGCGTGTTTTCGTTGGGTTGGAACTTCCCGCGTCGATCAAGGCACAGATTGCGCTGGCACAGGGTGGTGTGTCGAATGCCCGGTGGCAGCGACCTGATCAACTTCATCTCACACTGCGTTTCATTGGTGAGGTCGAAGACAGGATGCTTTTTGACATCCGATCGGCACTCGCCCAATTGCGGTTCCATCCGGTCTTCATTGCGCTTTCGGGGCTGGGCAGCTTCCACAAAGGTGGCCGCCCCAAAGCACTCTGGGCTGGGATTACCCCAGAGGATCAGTTGAAGGCGCTGCACAACAAGATTGATTATGCGATCACCGCCTGCGGGCTTCCCGAGGAGGGGCGCCGGTTTAAGCCGCATGTCGCTATTGCGCGGTTTCCCTCTCGTGGGCGTATCGACACGCTTGAGCATGTCATTGTCTCGCAAGGAGGGTTAACCTCACCGACGTTTGAAATCGGTCACATCACTCTGTTTCGTTCGGTGCGAACCCCGAATGGTTCCGACTATTCAGTCATTGATCGTTTTCACGGATCGGGTGGTTTCGTCGATAGCCCGAGCAACGCATATGACGAAGGTCCGCTCTGGAACGAATACCAAACCGCTGACCATTGGGTCGATGAGGAAATGACAGGCGCAGGCGATCCGTGGTTTGATGTGGCTTCGCTGCCCCGTTACGCCTGAGCTGACAAACAATCGAGCTCTTATCCGCTGTCTTTCAAAATATTGTCGATCAGTGCCTCTGCGGCGCGGTCAACCAGCGAATATACCTGCTCGAACCCATCCTCTTCCCCATAGTAAGGGTCAGGGACTTCCGGGGCGTCGCCGCGCTTGGTTTCGGGCAAAACCTCCAGAAATAAAGACAGCTTGGCATGCGATCCATCGGGCCGCATCGCTTGGAGGTCTTTCAGGTTTTGCCCATCCATCGCGAAAATATAGTCGAACCGATGGAAATCGGCTGGTGTCACCCTTCGCGCCCGCAAGTCTGAAATATCAACATCGTGACCGCGTGCCGTGGCTTGCATGCGTTGATCGGGGGAGTGTCCAACATGCCAGCTTCCCGTTCCGGCGCTATCGGTTTCGATCCGCACACCCGCACCGGCGGCTCTTTCAGCGGCCTTTTCACGGGCCAATCCTTCGGCAATGGGGGACCGGCATATGTTCCCCAAACAAACAAACAATAGTCGAACGGTCGGGCGCGCAGATGCATGTGGCGACATTTGGAAAACCTCTGCTAGTCAATGAACGGGCCAAGCGAACACACAAATGAGTATAGATTGAAAACCCGGAAGGATAGACTCAATCACTCATCACACGGGTTTTGAGCGGGAGGAACGCGTAATGCGATATCGGTCAATTGTGGTTCTTACGGGCGCAGGGGTTTCTGCCGAGTCAGGGGTTCGCACATTTCGCGACAATGATGGGCTTTGGGAGGAACACCGCGTCGAAGACGTTGCGACGCCCGAGGCTTTTGCCAGAAACCCTGACCTTGTATATGCATTTTATAATGCACGACGCGCGCAGCTGGGGACCGTAGAGCCGAATGCCGCCCATCGCGCACTCGCGCGGTTGGAAAAAGAGCACCGCGGTGACGTCCTCGTGGTCACGCAGAATGTCGATGACTTGCACGAACGTGCTGGGCAATCCAACCTGATCCATATGCATGGTGAGCTTAAGAAGGCTCGTTGTGGGCATTGCGGGGCGGTCTCCGTCTGGGATGAGCCGCTTGATGCGACCAACCGGTGTGGAGCGTGCGGCACGGTCGGGCAAATGCGGCCCCACATTGTCTGGTTTGGCGAAATGCCGCTGGCGATGGATGACATAGACATCGCCCTCGCGGGGGCTGACTTGTTTATTTCGGTGGGCACATCGGGGAATGTCTACCCGGCCGCGGGGTTTGTGCAAATGGTTCGCGGGCTCGGGCGCGCTGAAACCGTTGAAATCAATCTCGAACCTTCCGAGGGTTCATTTATGTTTCATGACAGCCGGTTGGGACCCGCTGGCCGTTTGGTCCCGCAGTTTGTTGACGAATTGCTCTCGTAATCCATTTCGCTGAGAGAGGTTGGAACCCCGAAGTATCATGAGGACTACATATGTCGAATAATGCCGTTATTTTGTCGGAAAAAGATCGAGAGCAATTGAAGGCCGCCGGATGGGCTCAGGTTGAAGGACGCGATGCCGTTCAGAAACGCTATCAATTTGCTGATTTCAAAACCGCCTTTGCCTTTATGAGTTTTGCGGCGTTTCATGCCGAGGGAGCTGATCATCATCCAGAATGGTTCAATGTGTACAATAAGGTCGATGTCACCTTGACGACGCATGACGCGGGTGGTGTGACCGACAAGGACGCAGCATTGGCGGAAATCATGGACGCACATGCCGAAAAGCTCGGCGTATCGTAGATATAAAAAAAGCGGGCGATGGTGAAATCGCCCGCCTTCTATCGTGAAGAGGACCTAAAGCCTAGCTATTGAGGTCGCTCGGCAGGATCACGCGATCGATGACGTGGATCACGCCGTTTGATGTCGCGATATCCGCTTTAACGACTTGCGCCGTTTCAACACGAACGCCGTCCAGCCCGTCGATGGACAGTGTGCCACCTTCAACTGAAGCAGTGTTCAGGGTTTTGCCCGAAATGTCTTTGGCATAAACCGCACCAGAAACGACATGGTAGGTGAGAACCTTTACCAGCGCCGCTTTGTTTTCAGGCTTCAAGAGGTTTTCAACGGTACCCGCGGGCAATTTAGCGAATGCTTCGTCGGTGGGGGCAAAGACGGTGAACGGGCCTTCGCCTTTCAGCGTTTCAACCAGGCCAGCGGCTTTCACAGCGGCGACGAGTGTGTTGAACGAACCCGCGGCAACGGCGGTGTCGACAATGTCAGCAGATGCTTTTGCTTCCTGTTTGCTTTCGTGATGGCCGGCGTTTGCAGAAACCATTGGTAACGCAAAGGCGACCGAAGCGGCCAGCGGAAGAAGGAATGATTTGATCATATCTCTCTCATTTTTTGTGGGAATTCAGGGAAGTTCAGGGATAGGGGCGGAAACACTTGCCCCGTCGTCAAACGCACATACAGGGTCAACGACCTCACATGTGCTTTAAGATACGTGAAAGGTTTGGTGTTGGATTTCGCCGTTGTGGTGAATTTGTTTCTTTTCGTCGCATTCAGCATGTATTTCACCGCATAGAGCGCTGGTCTCGGGTTGGAAAGTCAGGCAACGCGGTGTGAGAAAAAGCAGAGAATTCGGCATGGACGAGGACGTTTCGCAATCTTTGAATGTCGGTGGGGATGCCGCGCCTGAACCCTGGCATGCGCAGGTGCTTACCTTGTTTCCTGAAATGTTTCCCGGCCCGCTCGGGGTTTCCCTTGCTGGAACAGCCAAACAAAACTGTGTTTGGGCGCTTGAAACGCTGGACATTCGCGATTTTGCCGCTAATAAGCACCGATCGGTTGACGACACGCCTGCGGGTGGCGGCGCCGGTATGGTGTTGCGCGCTGACGTTCTCTCCCGGGCCATCGATGCGGCGGCGGAACATAAAAAGGTGCCGCTACCCCGGATTGTGCTCAGTCCGCGCGGCGAGCCCTTGACGCAGGCGCTTGTCGAAGAATTTGCGGCAGGGCCCGGGGTCACGCTGGTCTGCGGTCGATTTGAGGGCATCGACGAGCGCGTAATCGCGCGCCGGGCACTTCGCGAGGTGTCGGTTGGCGATGTTGTTCTATCGGGCGGCGAACCGGCGGCGATCGTACTTTTGGATGCGATCATCAGGCTATTACCTGGCGTCATTGGTGCGCGAGAGACGTTGGACGAAGAAAGTTTTCAAGGGGGGCTTCTTGAGTATCCCCACTATACCCGCCCGCGAGAGTGGGAGGGAGAACCGATCCCCGAGGTTTTGTTGTCGGGGAACCATGCGGCGATTGCGAAATGGCGAACGGCGCAGCGACAAAAGATAACCCGCTCACGGCGGCCCGATCTTTGGCAGAAATACGTACGCCAAAATGCCGATCTGGTCTTGCCCTCTGAGCACCCCGGTCAATCTCAGGGGGAGAACCGACCGGGTGAACAAAAAGAAGCAAAAGACAAAGGGTCAGACCCATGAATATTATTCAACAGATCGAAGCCGAACAGCAGCAAAAACTGGTTGAAGGCAAAGAGATTCCCGACTTTCGCCCTGGTGATACCGTACGCGTTGGTGTGAAAGTGGTTGAGGGCACGCGTGAACGCGTTCAGAACTATGAAGGCGTTTGTATTGCGCGCGCGAACAAGGGGCTGAACTCAAACTTCACTGTGCGGAAAATCTCCTTTGGAGAAGGCGTTGAGCGGGTGTTCCCCTTATATTCACCCTCGATTGATGCGATCAAACTCGTCCGGAAAGGGAAAGTGCGCCGCGCCAAGCTCTATTATTTGCGTGGCCTGCGCGGGAAAGCGGCTCGGATTGTCGAGCGCAGGGATTTCCGCGAAAAAACCAAGTCGGAGAAATAACAGCTCTGGTTCGAACCGGAGGTGCTGTTTCGGGTTTTCAGCGTGGATTGATGCGGTGAGCGTTTGTCCTTACCCATTGGCTTTCAGGGGCCTAGGCCATGCCGACGCTTTACGATAAAATATGGGCACGACACGAAATCACCCGCCGAGAGGATGGCACGTCGCTCATCTATATCGATCGGCACCTGTTGCATGAGGTAACAAGCCCACAGGCGTTTCAGGGGTTGGAGCTTGCGGGTCGGCGGTTTCGTCGTCCCGATCTTCATCTCGCCGTGCCAGATCATAATGTGCCAACCAAGGACCGAGATCTTGCGATTGAAGATCCGCAATCGGCTGAGCAACTCGAGGCGCTAACGCGCAACTGTGCGGCGTTTAGCATTACTTACATCCCGATGGCCGATGAACGCCAGGGCATCGTGCACGTCATTGGACCCGAGCAGGGATTTACGCTGCCAGGCGTCACAATTGTCTGCGGCGACAGCCATACATCAACGCATGGTGCCTTTGGGGCGCTCGGCTTTGGTATCGGCACGACTGAGATTGAGCATGTCATGGCAACCCAGACACTGTGGCTGAAAAAGTCCCGCTCGATGCGGATCACGGTCGATGGGGATTTACCCTCAGGGTTTGGCGCAAAAGACCTGGCACTGGCGATCATCGGTGAGATTGGTACGGCTGGCGGCACGGGTCACGTCATTGAATATGCCGGTTCGGCGGTGCGGGCGCTCAGCCAGGAGGGTCGCATGACGCTCTGCAACATGTCGATTGAGGCAGGCGCGCGCGCAGGCATCATCGCACCTGATGAAACGACCTTTGCCTATGTGCGGGGACGCGCGATGGCCCCAAAGGCCGCTGTGTGGGAAACTGCGCTAGCAGATTGGCGCGAGCTGAAAAGCGATGACGATGCGGAATTTGACCGTGATGTCCGGCTCGATGTGAGCGACCTTCCCCCCTTGGTGACCTGGGGGACGAGCCCTGAAGACGTCGTGTCAGTGACGAGTACGATCCCCGATCCTGCTTCGCTTTCGGAGGAGCGCGGCGGGGCGGTTCGTCAGGCACTTGACTATATGGGGCTGAAGGCCGGGGTTCCTATTGCAGATACCGAGATTGACCACGTCTTTATCGGGTCTTGTACAAACAGCCGGATAGAGGATTTGCGAGACGTCGCTAAAGTGGCGCGCGGTCGCCGGGTTGCGGAGCGGGTCAAACAGGCGCTCATCGTTCCGGGGTCTGGACTGGTTCGCCATCAGGCCGAGGCTGAAGGGCTTGATGAGATTTTCATCGAGGCGGGTTTTGACTGGCGTGAGCCTGGGTGCTCGATGTGTCTTGCCATGAATGCTGACAAGGTTCCCTCTGGTGAACGCTGCGCTTCCACGTCGAACCGGAATTTTCGTGGTCGCCAGGGGCCTGGCGCACGCACCCATTTGATGAGCCCCGCCATGGCTGCTGCCGCTGCGATTACGGGTCGGATCACCGATGTTCGGCCATTTCTGAAGTCGGATGATGCTGCCGATTAAGGCGGGAGGGGATTGAGATTATGGAAGCCTTTTCGCATCTTGAAGGGACAGCCTACGTCCTTCGTATGGCGAATGTGGACACCGACATCATCATTCCCGCCCAATATCTGAAGACGATCAGCCGCACGGGGCTTGGCGTCGGCGCATTTTCAGCGCTACGGCACGACAGTCACGGGAACCTTATTGTCAACAATCCCATCGATCGGCACCTGGGAGAGGGGAAAACGCCGCCCGGCATCATAATTGCCGGCGAGAATTTCGGTTGCGGGTCAAGCCGCGAACATGCCTCGTGGGCGTTGCTCGATCTTGGTGTTCGGGCGGTGATTGCGCCAAGCTATGGCGATATTTTTCAATCAAACGCGTTTAAGAATGGGCTTTTGACCGTTCGTTTGGAACAGGCGGAAGTCGATTCGCTCATGGACGTTGCTGAACGCGAAGGAGCATCCTTGGCAATTGATTTGAATGATCAGCTTGTGCGCGCCGGGAATTTGGTTTTTCCTTTCGAAATCGATGCCTTTCGCCGCAAATGCCTGTTGAATGGCTGGGATGAAATCGAACTGACGTTAAGGGAAGCTGACAAGATTTCGGCTTTCGAGGCACGGGAACGGGCATCGCGGCCCTGGGTACACAATCTACCCCGAACGGAACCGACCAAGTGAGCGGCTGGGAGATCCTAAGCCTGCCGGGAGATGGAATTGGCCCTGAAGTCACGCGCGAAGCCGAGCGGGTGCTTACCTGGGCCGCCGAGGCGCACGGCGTTGACCTGACGCTCGAGCATGGCCTTGTGGGAGGGGCCGCGATTGACCGCGAGGGCGTCGCCCTCTCCGACAAGACGTTGGATCAAGCCAAACACATGGGAACTGTCTTGTTGGGTTCGGTGGGCGGTCCCAAGTGGGACGAGCAACCGTTTGACAATCGCCCCGAGAGTGGCCTTTTGAAGCTACGCGGCGAAATGGAGCTGTTCGCAAACCTTCGACCCGCGATCTGTTTTCCCGTTTTGGCCGATGCCTCCACCTTGAAGCGCGAAGTGATTGCCGGGCTTGATTTGTTGATTGTGCGTGAGCTGATCGGTGGGGTTTATTTCGGCACGCCGCGAGGGATTGAAACGCTTAAAGATGGCACCCGGCGGGGGGTGAATACACAGGTTTACACGAGCCATGAAATCCGCCGGATCGCCGCCCTTGCGTTTGAGTTGGCGCGTGCCCGCCGCGGCCATGTAACGTCGGTGGAAAAAGCCAATGTGATGGAAAGCGGAAAACTTTGGCGCGAAGAAGTGACAGCGCTTCATGCGCACAGCGGTTCTGAAGTACAACTCGCCCACATGTATGCCGATAATTGCGCGATGCAGCTCGTTCGCGATCCCAATCAGTTTGATGTCATTGTCACCGACAATCTGTTTGGTGATCTTTTGTCGGATATTGCGGCGATGCTGACGGGATCAATCGGGTTACTGCCATCGGCCTCGCTCGGTGAAGCGTCAGAATCTGGTACGAGGGCGGCGCTCTATGAGCCGGTCCATGGCTCGGCGCCTGATATTGCGGGCGAGGATAAGGCGAACCCCTGCGCGGCGATCTTATCTGTGGCGATGATGCTGCGGTTTTCTTTTGGTGCGGGCGATGTCGCCGACCGGATCGAGATGGCGGTTTCGCAAGTACTTGAAAAGGGTATCCGTACGGTTGATGTCGCAGACGGGGCGAGCCACGTGGTGGGTACACGCGCGATGGGAGATGCAATTCTCGCAGCGCTGGCTTAGAGATTTCTCGCAGGTGTGTATTCGCCGGTGGGGCGAACAAGGAGGATAAAGCATGGGATACCGTGTGGCGGTTGTTGGTGCGACCGGGAATGTCGGCCGTGAAATGCTCAATATTCTGGCGGAAAGGCAATTCCCGGCAGACGAGGTGATTGCGGTTGCGTCCTCGCGTTCGCTGGGAACCCCGGTTAATTTTGGCGATGATAAAGAGCTCAAATGTCAGTCGCTTGAACATTTTGACTTTGCCGGGGTTGATATTGCCCTGTTTGCTGCGGGATCCTCGGTTGCCAAAGACCATGCGCCCAGAGCCGCGAAGGTCGGCTGTGTGGTGATCGATAATTCGTCCTACTACCGGATGGATAAGGATGTCCCGCTGATCGTGCCCGAGGTGAATGCTGACGCAATCGCAGGTTATGTAAAAAAGAACATCATCGCGAACCCGAATTGCTCAACCGCACAGATGGTCGTGGCGCTCAAACCTTTGCATGACCGGGCGCGTATCAAACGTGTGGTGGTCTCCACCTATCAGTCGGTCTCGGGGGCGGGAAGTGCGGCCATGGATGAGCTTTGGAGCCAGACCCGCGCGATTTTCGTGAATGACCCCGTTGAGCCCGAGGCGTTCACCAAGCAAATCGCCTTTAACGTAATCCCGCACATTGATGTGTTTATGGAAGATGGCTCCACCAAGGAAGAGTGGAAAATGGTCGCCGAAACGCGCAAAATTCTGGATCGCGACATCAAAGTAACGGCGACCTGCGCCCGGGTTCCTACGTTTGTCGGCCATGCCGAAGCGATAAACCTAGAGTTCAAGACCGCGATGGATGTTGAAACAGCGCGGGAGGTGCTGCGAGAGGCGGCGGGCGTTCTTGTGGTCGATAAGCACGAAGACGGCGGCTATGTCACACCGGTTGAATGTGTTGGCGATTACGCGACCTTTGTTTCGCGCATTCGCGCCGACGATACCGTTAAACACGGTCTCTCACTATGGGTGGTGTCCGACAATCTACGAAAGGGCGCCGCGCTTAATGCGGTGCAAATCGCTGAGCTTCTGGGTCGCCATCACCTCAAAAAGGCTGCTTAGGGTGGCGCCAAAGCCAGGCCGTCACGATGAGAGTTTTGTCGTGATTGCCGAAATCGCGGGCCCCCACGGGGTACGCGGGGATGCGAAGCTGAAAACATTTACCGATGACCCCATGACGATTGCCCGATTTGAGGAGCTTTGGCTCGCCGAGGATAAACCCCCGGTCGGTATTTCCGATGTGCGCGGGTATAAGACCGGCGCCCTCGCACGGTTGGCGCATCTCGGCACGCCCGAAGCGATCAAGGAAGCGCGCGGCACAACGCTTATGGTTCCGCGGTCCGCTTTGCCTGAGCCGGAAGATGAAGAAGAATATTATTATACCGACCTCATTGGCCTGCGCGTCGAAGATGAAACCGCCAGGATCATCGGCGAGGTAACACAGGTCGAAGATTTCGGTGCGGGCGATATTCTGACGATACGCAGCGCACAGTCCCGGAAGCTTATTACGCTTCCCTTCACCAAAGCGATGGTGCCAACGGTTGACCTTTCAGCCGGAAGGTTGGTGATTGATGCGCAAGCCGCAGAGCCCTATCTCAACGCAGGAAAAAGCGCGGAGAAAACCGAAAGCCAGCCATGACAAACGCGCAAACGGCTAAACGGCAATAGGGGCCTTGATGGCTGGATGAGGGTCATACCCTTCAACATGAATATCATCATAGGCAAAGGCGAATATGTCGGTGATGTCGGGGTTCAGTTTCAAGATCGGCCAGGGGCGAGGGGCGCGAGTGAGCTGCTCATCAGCCTGATCTACGTGATTGCTGTAAAGATGCGCATCGCCAAACGTGTGCACAAAATCACCCACTTCGAGGCCGCATGCCTGCGCGACCATGTGGGTAAGCAACGCATAGGATGCAATGTTAAAGGGTACACCCAAGAAGACATCAGCCGAGCGTTGGTAGAGCTGACACGAGAGCCGTCCCTCGGCGACGAAAAACTGAAAAAGGCAGTGGCAGGGGGGCAGCGCCATTTGATCGACGTCAGCGACATTCCAGGCCGACACAATCAATCGGCGAGAATTCGGATTGGTTTTTATCTGTTCAATCAGATGAGACATCTGGTCAACAACACGCCCGTCGGCGCATTCCCAGCGCCGCCATTGCTTGCCATAAACCGGGCCGAGCTCGCCCGTATCATCGGCCCATTCATCCCAAATCGTTACCCCGTTCTCCTTGAGATAGCGAATATTCGTATCCCCGGATAAAAACCACAAAAGCTCATGAATGATCGACTTGAGGTGTAGCTTTTTGGTTGTGATCAGCGGGAAGCCTTCACCGAGCGCAAAGCGCATCTGGTGGCCGAAAATTGCATATGTCCCGGTTCCCGTGCGGTCTCCGCGGTAAACCCCTTCGGTGCGGACACGTCGTAGCAACTCAAGATATTGATCTTTCACGTCTCACCTAAACTACATCTAGTGGAAATTTTTGTGACAAAACCACATTCCACTGTTGTTCTCAATCCTTGAATCAAAAAGGCAGTGAAGGGGCGGCAGCACGGCTTTGTAACAAAAGTGAAATAAAACTTGACATTTGTGTATCTTTTGTTACATTACCATCATGAGATGAGCGCTCATTTCCTCTCGCAAACTGCGCAAAGGGAAATGAAAATGATAAAAATGAAAAACAAGTCTCATGTCGCGATTGCGCATGAGCCTCGAATTGCGGACGAAGCGTCATTACATCGTGACGCTGTTAATCCATGCCGCGGTAGGTCATATGGCAAAAATTTCATCGCCTCCAAACTACCCCTAGGTCACTCTCAGCGCAGACCTGTGCGGTTTCTGCGTCGCGTGATCATTGCCGCGATCGCCGGTGTGATCGGTCTTTCGGGTGTTGCCCATGCCGAACCGGAATTTCAAGCGGAGCGGGTACGCGAAGAGATCCTATCAAAAGTTGATGAAATCATCATCTCACCGTGGGTGCGCGGCGTCGAGCTCGCTGAAATGGCACGCGGCCGTACGCTTGAGGCGCGGTTTATGGCGGGAGAAGATGTGTATGCGGCTGAGCTTCTCCTGAAGGGCAAGTTTGCTGAGGCGCGTGACCAACTCGAAGTGTTGGTGGAATATTACCCCGAAGATCCGCGTGTCCTGCTAAATCTCGCCTACGCCTATGTGCGCCTTGGCGAGGTGGAAGAAGCGCGCACCTATTATAACGAGGTCCTCGCGTTGCGTGGGAACGGGCTGACCTATTCGTCACCGGACAAGGCCGTGCGTTCGAAGCAACTTGCCAGACTGGCGCTGAAGAAACTCTTACCTGAGCAGTAATTCTCGCCTTAGCTGATCTCTAAAATGCTGAGCGCTCGTTTCAACTCCTTCGGGAGGGGGGACGGGCGTCTGCTGTTTCGGTCTACATAGACATGGATGAAATGGCCATCGGCGGCGGCAATTTCACTATCCCCGTCAAAAAGGCCAATCTCATAGGTTACGCTAGTCTTGCCAAGACGCGACACGAAAATACCAGCATCGACCGTTCCTGGAAAACCCAAGCTTTTGTGAAACCGACATCGGGTTTCGACAACCAGACCTATCACCTCGCTTTCAGCGGGCGAAAGCACCCCGGCCTTGATCAGATATTCATTCACAACGGTATCAAAATACGCGTAATAGACGACGTTGTTGACATGGCCATAAATGTCAACATCTGCCCAACGCGTTGGGATACGCAGGAAATGCCGAAAATCGGACCGGGTCGCCGGGGGCTTCTTCGCGGTCATGCCGCCTCCCACGCTTCCTCATAGAGCGCGAGCGCGTCAGCGTGTGAAATCGGCCTCGGGTTATTGCCCAAAAGGCGTGTTTGCAGCATGGCCGCGTCGGCGAGTTCCGGCAGTTGGTTATGAGAGATCCCGTGCCGCCGAAGCCCAAGCGGCACATTGAGATCGCCCATAAATTTGGTCAGCCAATCCAAAAGCGTATCGATATCATTGTGGCCGAGTGTCTTGGCAATTCGGGTATAGTCGTCATGCGCCGCCGCTTGATTGAAACGTAAAACCGGCAGCAGCATCAACGCATTGCTCAGCCCGTGCGGCAGGTGATAGATCCCACCAAGGGGATAGGCGAGCGCATGTACCCCCCCAACCGGCGCGTTGGCAAACGCTTGCCCCGCCAGCATGGCCCCATACAGCACCGCTTGGCGCGCTTCTGCGTCTTGTCCGTCACGTACACATCTTAAGAGATGAGCGGCAATCCGCCCGAGCGACTCCATAGCCAGCATATCGGAGTAGGGGTTTTTAAGGTGCCGGCTGGTGATCGCCTCGATAGCATGCACCATCGCATCGATACCCGTTGCCGCAGTCACCGGTGCGGGCACCGAAAGAGTCAGCAAGCCATCAAGAACCGCAACATCGGCATAAAGAACGGGCGAGACCACACCCATCTTGGTTGTCTCACCGGTGGTCACAATCGAAATCGGCGTGACTTCGGACCCTGTGCCCGCCGTCGTTGGGATTTGAATAAGGGGTAGCCGAGGCCCGCGCGCATGGCCAATCCCATAGATTTCATTGAGGGATTGCAGCGTTTTTGCAAGAAGTGCGACGAGCTTTGCACAATCCATCGACGACCCGCCGCCAAGGCCGATGATACAGTCAGCATTTTGTGATTTTGCCACTTCGACAGCGCGATGAATCACATGCTCGGGGGGATCGGCGACAACCCCATCAAAGATCGAAACAGTAAAACCCGACGATTGAAGTCCCTCGATAATTGGGGCGATGACGCCGGCAGCAATCAGCCCCTGATCCGTCACAATCATTGGCCGCGCGACGGGAGACGCGAGGCTCGAGGTGATGATCTCTGAAAGGCGTGTCGAGGCACTCAGCTCTGAAACAATGGTGGCAACGGTTGAAAAGCGAAAGTCAGCCATCAGGCGCGCACATGTTCCAAAATCCATTTGGCCACCGCCGTACCGATTTCAGGTCCTGAGTCTTCCTGAATGAAGTGGCTTCCGCGCACGGTAACTTCAGTCTGATTTTTGAACGTTCGGCAAAAATCGCGAACCGCACCGGTCATGATCGCCCCCGGCTCGGCATTCACAAACAGTTTTGGCAGGTCAGAAGGGCCAAACCATTCTGAGAAGGCGGTGACAACCTCATGCACGTCCGCCGGGTCGCCGCCAACCGGGATTTCCCGCGGCCAAGTCAATGTCGGCCAGCGGTCTTCGCGCGTGGAAAAGGGTTTGCGATATTCGGCCATTTCCTCGGGCTTCAGCGTGCGCAGAATCGAGCTTGGCAAAACCTTTTCAATAAAGACATTTTTATCGAGGATAATTTCTTCACCTGCTTCCGACCGGAACGCCTGAAACAATGGTGCCGCTTCTTTGCTGAACTGACCCCAGCCGGTGAGGGGCTTGCTGAACCCTTCCATATAGGCAATCCCGGCGACCTTTTCCGAATGGCGGCGTGCCCAATCAAAACCGAGGGCGGAGCCCCAGTCATGGATGACCAGGATCACGTTTTCGTTGATGTCGAGCGCCTCCATGAAGCCTTCAAGATATTGCTGATGGGTTTGGAAGCGATAGGTGTCGGGTCCCGGATTTGGCAGCTTATCCGAATTTCCCATCCCGATCAGATCGGGAGCGATGCATCGCCCAAGACTACAAACCTGGGGCATCACGTTTCGCCACAAGTAAGAAGATGTCGGATTGCCATGCAGGAAAACGATCGGAGCGCCTGTGCCCATTGTCACATAAGCCATCTCATGCCCATTGACCGCGACACGCTTCTGCGGGTGTGGTTGGATACGATGCATCATTGCGAAGTCTCCCCAAATTTATGCATTATCGCCTATGGATGCTGCATAAATGCTGCGCAGCATATTTGATTTTGACAAGCCAATAATGCCGAATATTGATCATAAAAATGCGATTGCATTCCGATGCGGCTTGCCCCCATCATGAAATTCGAGCCCGGCAAAGATCGAGCCAATCAATTTCATATTCCATGGGGACTTTCGTGGCGACGGCAATCGGATGGATTGACCAATGAATGGTCGGCAACGCAGGCCGCTCCGGATTGGCGGGGCGAGCGGGTATTGGGGGGATGCCCCGCACGCGACGGCTCAGCTTTTGCGCGCGCATGATCTTGATGTGTTGGTCTGTGATTATCTCGCCGAGATCACCATGGCGATCCTGGCCAAATCCCGAGCCGCAGATCCCGCGAAAGGGTATGCCGCTGATTTTGTAAGCCAGGTTATCAAGCCGCATGCGCGAGACATTGCCGAGCGGGGTATCAAAGTGATCGCGAATGCGGGCGGGGTTAATCCGCAGGCATGTGCTCTTGCGGTGCGCCAGTCATTGGCCGCGCAATCGATCGATCTCAACGTTGCTGTTGTCATAGGCGATGACATGATGGCGCGCGTGGGCGATTTTGCTAGGTTGGCCGACATGGATAGCGGCGCGCCCTTTCCGGACCGCGCAAAGGTGATCAGCAGCAATGCCTATCTCGGCGCTTTCCCGATATCGCGCGCGCTCGATGAAGGGGCGGACATTGTCATAACAGGTCGCGTTGTCGATAGCGCGACGACGCTTGGGGCCTTGATTCATCATTTTGGATGGAGCGCGACGGATCTGGATCTCCTCTCGGCTGGTGCGCTTGCCGGTCACCTGATTGAATGCGGGGTTCAGGTTTCGGGCGGCAACCATACCGACTGGCAAGACGTGGGCGATCTTGCGACACTCGGGTATCCGATTGCCGAGGTTTTATTCGACGGAACAATTGTGATCACCAAAGCGCCCCAAACGACGGGGCGTGTCACCAAGGCCACGGTTGCTGAGCAACTCCTTTACGAAATCGGTGATCCGGGGGCTTATCTGCTGCCGGATGTTTCCTGTGACTGGCGCTCCGTTGAGCTCGAAGACATCGCACCGGATGAAGTGCGCATTTCGGGTGCGCGAGGTGCGATGCCGCCGCCTTCGCTCAAGCTTTGCACGACATATCTCGACGGCCACCGCGTGAGCCTGTTCCTGCCATTTTATGGAACAGATGCGGCAAAGCGCGCTCGTGCCGTCGTTGATGCCGCCTTCACCCGGGCGGCCGACATATTACGCTCGTTCAACATGCCGCCGATTGAAAATCAATCGGTTGAAGTCATCGGTGGCGGCGACTTGACAGGCGTGCGCCCGCAAATGCCTGCGGATGAGGTATGCGTGAAAGTCGCGGCATCGCACGAAGACCCCAAGGCGCTGGGTATTTTATTGAAATCAATCAATGGAATGGGGCTCGCCACCGCCCCGGGGCTGACCGGCTCAGGGGGCGTCGTGGCCCGGCCAACCCCAATGGTGAAGCTGCATTCGGCACTGATCCCTCGCGATACGGTAACGGCGTCCGTCGAAATAGGGGATAAGCAAATCGACGTTCCTTTCAGCCCTGTGGAAGGGTCAGACGTCATGACACCGGCTACCATGGTGCCCGAGGCCGTAGGTGAGGTGATGGAAGAACTGATTTCAGTTCCCTTGGTCGATCTCGCTTATACCCGCAGCGGCGACAAGGGAGATAAGGCGAACGTCGGGATTTATCCGCGCGATCCTCGTTTTTTGCCCTTCATATGGGCTTCGCTCGATGAGACATCGCTTGCCGAGGCTTTCGCCCACGTGCTTGATGATATTTCGGGCGCGCAGACCCAGATTGAGCGTTTTTACTTGCCCGGCCTTCCCGCGATGAACATCCTTATGCGCGCAGCGTTGGGCGGCGGGGGCACCGGCTCTCTCCGCACCGACCCGCAAGGCAAGGGCTATTCGCAAATCGCACTCGCTATGCCCGTTCAGGTGCCCAAGGCGCTCGTTTCAGCCGCCCGTGCCGCATAACCCATCGAGAGACTTATCTATGACCGCATTTGCCACCCGGCTTAATCCATCTAGCGATGATTTTTCGGCGAACCGAGAGAAGCAACTGGCCTTACTCGATCGGCTCGAGGCATTGATGACGCGGGCGGCTACGAAATCTGAAGAGCGTCGCGCACGATTTGAAG
>JBCDDR010000025.1:0-17997 GCA_039180205.1 Pseudomonadota bacterium
AAGATCCCTTACGCGCTCAACGATCAACTCATTGATCACATCGGCCATAATGGGGTCGAGCCCCGTGGTCGGCTCGTCAAAGAAAATCACATCGGGTTTGGAGGCAATCGCCCGCGCCAGCCCAACGCGTTTTTGCATGCCCCCTGAAAGCTCATTCGGCCGCAGGTCGGCAACATCGGGGGAGAGTCCCACCCGTTGCAGATTGTCGATCGCAACTTCGCGCGCCTCTTTCGGAGACATGCCTTTGCCATGGATGAGGCCGAACCCGATATTGCGCCATACAGGCAAGCTATCAAATAGAGCCGCTCCCTGAAACAGCATACCGAACTTTGCGAGCACGTGTTTGCGCTTTGCGGCGCCGAGGTCAACCACATTTTCCCCATCGACCAGGATTTCACCTGAATCCGGTTTCAGGATCCCGAGGATTGACTTGATCAGAACGGATTTTCCCGTTCCCGACCCGCCGATTATGACAAGCGACTGACCTTGTTCAACTTCGAGATTGATGCCATCGAGGACAATCTTGTTGCCAAAGGCCTTGTGCACGTCACGCATGACGATTTTCGGCACGCCACTCATGAGCCGAACACAATCACGGTGATGATGAGGTTGGTCAGCAAGATCATGATGAACGCCGAGACAACGGCATCGGTCGTCGCGCGGCCCACCCCTTGCGCACCGCCGGACGAATGATAGCCGTGAAAACTGCCCATCAGCGCAATGAAAAAGCCAAACACCGCAGCCTTCACCAAGCTGGAAACGACGTCGCTTTGTTCCAAAAAATCAACCGTTATGCGGATGTAGGTCGATGGGTTGAACCCAAGTTTCTCGGTACCGATCAAAAACCCACCCATCACGCCGATGATATTCGCGACAAGCACCAGCATTGGTAGAACAATCACCGCGGCGATCACCCGCGGGACAACCAGATATTTGAAGGGGTCGGTTGAAAGCGTGACCATGGCATCGATCTGTTCAGTTACCCGCATGGTGCCAAGCTCCGCCGCCATTGCAGAGGACACGCGCCCTGCGACCATCAGCCCGGCGAGAACGGGCCCGAGTTCGCGCACAATCGCGATGACAACCACCCCGGCCACGACGCTTTCGGCATTCAACCGCACCGAACCCACGTAGATTTGCTGGGCGAGCGCTGCCCCGGTAAACAGCGCCGTTAGCCCCACAACGGGAAGCGACAGATAGCCGATTCGCATCATCTGCTGCAAAAGGATTGCGGGATAGAAGGGAGGGCGAACCATATGCGTAATGGCGGCCCAAGCAAAGAGGCCCAATCGCCCGACGATGGCCAAAAAGCCGAGGACGAAGCGACCGATAATCTGCAAAGGCTCAAGGATAATCATCACGAGGGGTGCTGCTACTCACTTATCTTACCGGGCATATATCTAGGCTGGTTTGGCAAAATACCAATAAGACACTCGCTCCGTTAGCGCGAGATAACGGCACCAACAACAAATGGCAAGCGTACGGTTGCTACCGGACAAGACTGGACATCGGCTTAGCGAAATTGATCGGGCAGATGTTCGTCGTCTGCGGGGTCTTTGAACGAAGTCATATCCTTGAAAAAACGCAGCTCAGCAGTTCCCGTGGCGCCATGGCGCTGTTTCGCGATCAGAACTTCAGCACGGTCGCGCACGCGCTCACCCTTTTCACGCCATGCGGCATGCTTTTCGGTGCCCATTTCAGGCTCTTTGAGCGCATGATAATATTCTTCCCGGTAAATGAACAAAACCATGTCGGCATCCTGCTCGATTGATCCACTTTCGCGGAGGTCGGCAAGTTGCGGGCGTTTGTCTTCGCGCTGTTCCACCGCACGACTGAGCTGAGAGAGCGCAAGAACCGGAACATCGAGACTTTTCGCAAGTGTTTTCAACCCCCGTGTGATCTCGGATATCTCCTGGACCCGGTTCTCCTGGGCGCGGGAGCCACTGCCTTGAAGCAATTGAAGGTAATCGACCACGATCATCGAGAGGCCATGTTTACGCTTCAGGCGACGTGCCCGGGTGCGCAGCCCGGCGATTGTCAATGCCGGGGTATCATCAATATAAAACGGCAGTTGGTTCAGCTCTTGTGCTGTGCGGGCCAACCGCCGAAAC
Organism: Pseudomonadota bacterium; assembly: GCA_039180205.1. Taxonomy (GTDB): domain Bacteria; phylum Pseudomonadota; class Alphaproteobacteria; order Sphingomonadales; family JBCDDR01; genus JBCDDR01. The sequence continues at coordinate 2,112 of JBCDDR010000025.1, forward strand.
TGCTCCTCGTTCAGCGAGCCTTTCCGAAAGTCTTCCGAGTTGATCGCCGCCTGTTGCGCTAGAATTCGCGCCGCGAGTTGGTCGGCTGCCATTTCGAGCGAGAAGAAGCCCACTTGCGCACCGGGCGTTTCATTTGGCGCGATACCTTCCGACGTGTCCTTTAGGAACCGTTTCGCCGTTTCGAACGCGATATTTGTGGCGAGTGCCGTTTTGCCCATCCCGGGCCGTCCGGCGAGAATGATCAGATCGCTTTCATGGAACCCACCAAGACGTTTATCAAGCGCCATGAGCCCTGTGGTACGGCCGGATAACCCACCACCCGCCTTACGCGCGATCTCGACTTTCTCAATCGCCATTGCCATTGCATCGGCAAAACTCTTGGCTTCGCCGTCGCGATCACCCGTTTCGGCGAGCTGATAAAGTGCCGCCTCGGAATGTTCAACAAGCTGGTTGGCGTTTACCTTGGGGTCCTGCTCAAAAGCATCGTTGACCATGTCTTCGCCAATGCCAATCAGCTCACGCCTGAGCGCCAGATCATGGATAATGCGCCCGTAATCCTTAGCATTGATGATTGTAACGGCGGACCCCGCCAGCCGTGCCAAGTAATCCGCACCCCCAGCCTCTTCGAGCCGTGGGTCGGCTTCAAAGAAAGGCTTGAGCGTGATCGGCGTGGCGACCTGACCCTGATCAAAATTCCTGACGATATGTGCATAAATATCGCCGTGCACCGGCTCATAGAAGTGTTCGGCACGCAGATAGCCCTGCACATGTTCAACCGCCGCATTGTTCACAAGCATTGCACCGAGCAAGGCCTGTTCCGCCTCCAACAAATGAGGCATCTGGCGAAACGGCTCAAGCTCCGCGAGTGCGGAGTCGGCAGTATTGGGAAGCGTGTTCATTCCGCAAAGCTAGTGGAAAATGAAAACGGCGTCACCTGTGATCCACACAGATAACGCCGTCCAATCTCGATTTCTTGTGCGCGACTTTGGGGACCTTATGTGGATAAATCGCCCCTTATCGCGTGAAATTCATGAAGGTTCAGGCCGTGGTCTCAGTCTGCTCAGGAGTAACCGCGTCACTCTCAGCGTCGCCCGCTTCGTCATCCGTATCTTCACTTTCGGCCCTTGCAACAAGGCCTTCCTCATCGAGCAACTCTTCGATCTCGTCGAATTCATCCTCGTCTTCTTCCTGAGCAAGGACGTCGACGCCTTGGGCCTGCAATTCTGATTCTTCAAGCGACCGGGCGACATTTGCCGTCACATTCACTGAAACTTCCGGATGAAGGACAACGCGAACTTCGTGAAGACCCAGCGTTTTGATCGGGCGATCAAGCTTCACTTGAGCACGCGTAATCGTGATGTCGGCATCGCCCAAGCCTTCGGCGATATCGCGCGAAGTAACTGAACCATAAAGCTGCCCTGATTCGCCGGCCTGGCGGATGAGGACGACCTTCCGATCTGCGATCTGTGTGGCAACGCCTTCGGCTTCGTCTCGACGTTTGAGATTGTCCGCCTCAATTTGTGCACGACGGCTTTCAAAATAGGCGAGGTTGTCTTTATTGGCACGCAGGGCCTTGCCTTGCGGCAAAAGATAGTTCCGCGCATACCCGGGTTTCACGCTAACGGTTTCACCCATTTGACCGAGGTTTTCGACCCGCTCAAGCAAGATAATATCCATGTCTATGTTCCTTTGCGGATCGCTTATTTCACGATGTAGGGCAACAAGCCGATTTGTCGTGACCGCTTGATCGCACGTGCCAATTCACGCTGTTTCTTTGCAGAAACGGCAGTTATGCGACTTGGTACAATCTTCCCGCGTTCCGATACGAACCCTTGGAGAAGGCGAACATCTTTATAATCGATTTTGGGCGCATCCTTCACCGAGAAGGGGCAGGTTTTCCGCCGACGCCAGAATGGTTTACGCATGTGATTTCCTTTGAAATATCAAGAATGAGCGTTTGACTTAGGCGGGACGCCGATCGCGGCGCGGCTTACGATCGCGGTCGCGATCTTTCGCGCGCATCATTGCGCTTGGCCCAGACTCCAGCTCATCAACCCGAATGGTCATATACCGCAGAACATCATCGTGCAGCCGGGCTTTGCGTTCCACTTCCGCCATAGCGGGCGCAGGCGCATCGACATTCATCAACACATAATGTGCCTTACGGTTTTTCTTGATTTTATAGGCGAGGGTTTTCACGCCCCAATACTCGGTTTTCGCGACCGAGCCACCGCCCGCTTCAATCTCTTTCGTGATTTCTTCAGAAATCGCATCGACCTGAGCGGTCTGAATGTCCTGGCGTGCCAGGTACACATGCTCATATAACGGCAATTCATATCTCCTTGTGTCAGCCGCTGACAACCGCAACCCTTCGCGGTGCCCCTCTGACTTGCTTTTCAATCTCGCATCCGGCATACGCCCGAAAACGAAGCGCGCACTATACAAATAAAGTTCGGTGCCGCAACACGTATTTCCGCGCCCTCCGAATGCTCTCGCAATACCTAGGCGAAATAATCGAAGAGTTCTGGTGCGATTTCGGGTCAGGCGTGTTGAATATTGAAGAGGCATGAGATGGCACGCGCATATATTTTTCCAGGGCAGGGCAGTCAGGCGGTTGGCATGGGAAAGGCGCTTGCCGATGCGTTTCCCAAAGCCCGCGAAGTGTTCCAAGAGATCGATGACGCGCTGTCTCAAAAGCTTACCAAACTTATATTTGAAGGGCCTGATGATGAACTTCGCCTGACCGAAAATGCGCAGCCGGCGCTTATGGCTGTTAGTCTCGCTGTCGTCGCTGTCCTGAGCGAAGCCGATCATCTCATTGAGGATCAGGGCGATTACCTCGCGGGGCATTCGCTGGGTGAGTATTCAGCCCTGACGGCGGCGGGCGCCTTTTCGCTTGCCGATGCAGCGCGCGTATTAAAAGCACGCGGCGTTGCTATGCAGCGGGCGGTGCCTGTGGGGCAGGGGGCCATGGCGGCACTCCTTGGCTTGGATGAGGGCACCGTCACTGAAGTCATAGGTGAGGCCAAGCGCGAAGAGGTTCTAGCGATTGAGAACGACACCGCCCCCGGTCAAATTGTGATCTCCGGCCATAAGAGCGCTGTTGATCGCGCGATTGATATTGCGAAGACAAAGGGCGGACGGCGCAGTCTTTTATTGCCAGTAAGCGCCCCTTTTCATTGTCCGTTGATGCAGCCAGCTGAAAACGAGATGGACACTGTATTGGCGCAGACGGATCTCCTATCGCCCGCTCTCCCCATTGTATGTAACGTCGATGTCAGCCAGCAACAGGATCCGGAAGCCTTGCGCACACGATTAGTGAAACAGGTAACGGGTGCGGTTCGATGGCGCGAAAGCATTGAGTGGATGGTCGGGCAAGGTGTCGATGAGATGGTTGAGCTTGGATCGGGAAAAGTCTTGGCCGGGCTCAACAAACGTATCAACCGGGACATTCGAAGTCACTCTATTGGCACACCTGATGATATCGACTCGTTTTTGAGCGCCCAGTAAACCGAGCGGCGAAGGCCTCTCGCCTGATAAGAAAGTAACACGCATGTTTTCACTCGACGGCAAAACGGCACTGGTGACGGGTGCCAGCGGCGGCATTGGCTCGGCAATTGCGATTGCTTTGGCAAAGGCCGGCGCCCGCATTGCGCTTTCCGGCACCAATGAGGGCCGTTTGCAAGAAACGGCTGCGGCCGCAGGGGGTGAGACCCATAAATTGACCTGTAATCTCGCCGACCGCGCAGACGTTGCGACCCTGGTGCCGCGCGCGCAAGAGGCGCTGGGTAACCTCGATATTCTCGTCAATAATGCCGGGATAACCCGCGACACGCTCGCTATGCGCATGAAGGATGACGATTGGGATATGGTTCAGGACGTTAATCTGCGCGCGGCCTTTATGCTTTCGAAAGCGGCACTGCGCGGCATGATGAAGGCGCGCTTTGGACGAATTATTTCAATTACAAGCGTTGTTGGCGTGACCGGGAATGCCGGTCAGACAAACTATGCCGCATCGAAGGCAGGTCTGATTGGCATGTCAAAGTCGCTCGGCCAAGAGGTTGCAAGCCGCAATATTACGGTGAATTGCATTGCGCCTGGGTTCATTCGTTCGGCAATGACAGATGCGCTTGATGAAGCTCAGCGCGAACGCCTCGCGTCGGCCATTCCCGCCGGAAGATTTGGCGAAAGTGAAGATATTGCGGCCGCAGCCCTCTACTTGGCGAGCGACGCTGCCGGTTTCGTGACGGGGCAAACGCTGCATGTCAATGGTGGAATGGCGATGATCTGAGCGCGCGTGCGGGAATAAGCTGCAGCTTCTCGTTGCGGATGATCACTTTTGTTGCAAAAAATCGCGGCGGGCGGATAAAACCTGCGTCAAGACCGTTGCAACTCCGGACATGAGTCGCTAGGTGAACGTCGAACGCGCGTGCCGCAAACCGAGATACTGGTCGGGCCTCAGGTTCGTTTTGACCGTGAATGTGTGGGCCAACGCTGCAAATTGAAAACAAAAAAGCCGTGTTTGCGGCGGAAGATAAAGGACGATCGAACGATGAGTGACGTTGCAGAAACCGTTAAGAAAATTGTTGTTGAGCAGCTTGGCGTGGACGAAGCGAAGGTGACCGAAACAGCCAGCTTTATTGATGATTTGGGTGCGGATAGCCTCGATACGGTTGAACTCGTCATGGCATTCGAAGAAGAATTTGGCGTCGAAATCCCAGACGATGCAGCGGAAAAAATTCTTACGGTGAAAGACGCGATCGACTATATCAAAGAAAACGCTGACTAAAAAAGAACGACTGATTAGGGGCTTATGTCAATTCCCTGAAACCGTCGTCACGGTGCCAACGCCTCGCCCGAGCAGCTAATCTTGGGTGAGGGATTGGTTCTCGCCTGCTGGAATGTTTCGGCTGGGTGTCACCTGGATCAAAGCCAATTGGGTAAGGGGATTTGCTGATGCGTCGGGTGGTCATCACCGGAATGGGTCTCGTAACGCCTGTGGGAACCGGCGTTGAAAAAGCCTGGCAAAACATCGTTGGTGGCATGTCTGGTGCTGACACCATCAGCCACTTTGACCCCGAAAAAAGTGTTGCAAAAGTCGCCTGCGAGGTAAAACGCGGCGATGGCAGCGGCGTTAGCTTTAATGCCGATGAGTATTTGGAGCCGAAAAGGCAACGCCAGGTCGATGATTTCATCACGTTTGGTATCGCCGCAGCGGTCCAAGCAATTCAAGACGCAGGCATTGACGATCTCAGCGAGGAAGATCGACATCGGACCGGCGTGATGATCGGTTCGGGCATCGGCGGATTGCCGGGAATTGAGGCAGCGTCTGTAACCCTTCATGAGCGCGGTCCCCGCCGTGTGAGCCCGCACTTTATACACGGCCGGTTGATCAACCTGGTTTCCGGCCAGGTCTCCATCCGGTATGGCTTCAAAGGGCCGAACCATGCCGTCGTCACCGCCTGTTCGACTGGCGCCCATGCGATTGGCGATGCGGCGAGACTGATCCAGTGGGAGGATGCAGACGTTATGGTTGCCGGTGGGGCCGAGGCTGCGATATGTCCGATCGGGATTGCAGGCTTTGCCCAGGCGAAGGCACTCTCAACGCATTTTAATGACGAGCCCACCCGCGCGTCGCGGCCCTGGGATAAGGGGCGCGATGGTTTTGTGATGGGCGAAGGCGCAGGTATCGTTGTTCTTGAAGAGTATGAACGTGCAAAGGCCCGTGGGGCGACAATCTATGCCGAAGTGGTTGGCTATGGCATGTCAGGAGACGCGCATCACGTCACCGCGCCAGCACCCGATGGAAATGGCGGCTTCCGGTCTATGCAGGCAGCGCTCAAGCGGTCTGGGCTTGCACCGGAAGATATTGGATACGTGAACGCCCATGGTACATCGACCCCCATTGGAGATGAAATCGAGCTTGGTGCTGTAAAACGTTTGTTCGGCGATGCGATCAACGGCATCTCCATGTCGTCCACGAAATCGTCAATTGGCCATCTTTTGGGTGCTGCGGGTGCGGTTGAGGCGATTTTCTCTATCCTTGCCATTCGCGACAGCATTGTGCCTCCCACCCTGAATTTGGAAGATCCGTCGGAAGAGTGCCGCGGGGTTGACCTCGTCCCGCTGGAGGCAAAAGAACGTCCGGTTCGTGCGGCACTTTCCAACAGTTTCGGCTTTGGTGGTACCAACGCCTCCGTGGTGTTCCGCGCGGTCGACTGATCGGAGCGGTGGCGACCTTTTCTCGAAACAAACACCGTAAACGTCGCGGTCTGCTTCTATGTATTGTTGTTCTTTTGGGCGGTCTTCTGGGTCTCGGAGCCTATGGATACCATTCGATTTTCAAAGGCTACTATGCGCCGGGCGCGCGAAGCGAAGTCACGACCCTCGCCATTGAACGAGGCACTTCGGTTCCCCGGATCCTTGATGCCGTCAGTCAAGCCTCTCAAACCATCTCTCCCTTACGATTGCGGCTTGCGATACGGTTTTTTGGCCCAAAAGGATCGCTAAAGGCTGGAGAATATCAGCTTGAACCGACAATGAGCGCGGCTGATATCGTCGGCCTCATCATATCGGGGAAAAGCTTGCAGCATCGATTTACCCTTGCCGAAGGGCTTACGAATGCCGACGTTCGCAATCTTATGTCGGCAGAGACAAAACTTACCGGCAGCATTGATGTTTGGCCATCTGAGGGCGCCCTTCTGCCCGATACGTACGCCTTTGCGCGTGGTTCGGCGCGGGGCGAGCTTTTAGGTAGAATGCAGGCTGCACGCACCGAACATCTGCAGGCCCAGTGGGACAGTCGCGCACCCGATCTTCCGCTCGCATCGCCGGAAGAGGCGCTGATCCTGGCCTCGATTGTGGAAAAAGAAACCGGTCGCTCTGACGAACGAGACAAGGTTGCTGGGGTGTTCATCAACCGATTGCGTCGCGGTATGCGTTTGCAATCCGACCCGACTGTCATCTATGGGATCACCTATGGCGAACCGCTTGGGAGGCCCTTGAGCCGGGGTGATTTGCGCGAGAAAACGGCGTTTAATACATATGTTATAGATCGATTGCCGCCGACGCCGATCTGTCACCCTGGGCGTGCCTCGATTAAGGCGGTTTTGAACCCGGCTGAAACGGATGCTTTGTTTTTTGTGGCGGATGGTTCAGGCGGTCACGCATTTGCAAACACACTGAACGAACACAATCGAAATGTGCGCCGCTGGCGGGCGTTGAGGCGGGAGCAAAACCGGTGACAGCAAACGATCAATCAGCCAGCGGCTCTGCGCGTCGTGGCGTTATGTTTGTCATATCGTCGCCATCGGGTGCGGGAAAAACAACGCTCGCCAAGCGCCTGCTTGACGCCGAACCTGCGCTCACCCTATCGATTTCAACGACCACCAGGCCCATGCGCTCAGGAGAGATCAACGGGCTGGACTATATTTTTTCGGATAAGGCAAGTTTTGATCAAGAGGTCGCAAAAGGCGCTTTTCTTGAACATGCCGAAGTTCACGGTAATCATTATGGCACACCCCGTCACATGGTTGAGACGGCACTCAAACAAGGCCGGGATATCCTGTTTGATATCGACTGGCAGGGGACACAGCAATTGCGCAAGGCGATGCCGGAGGATGTGGCAACGGTATTTATCTTGCCGCCGTCTTTGGCCGAGTTGAAACGCCGACTGAAATCGCGAGCGCTGGATACAGATGCAGTGGTAGAACGGCGCATGTCCAAAGCGCGTCATGAAATCGAGCATTGGACAGAATATGACTATGTGTTGGTCAATGATGAGGTCGATGAGTGCTTTCGCATGCTGCATTCGATTTTCGTGGCAGAACGAAACCGCCGCAAACGTCGCAATGATGTAGCAAGGCTCGCGAGCGACCTATTGGCACCTGAAAACGTTACGGTGCCCTAAGGTCAGAACCCATTTCAGCAGCTTTTTGCGCAAGCCTACAAAACGCCTCAACCGCGACACGCTCGGGGCGGTCACTGGGCGAAATACCCGCAGCACCGCATAGCGCCTCGAGCGCGCGTTCCGCGCCATCCGGATGACTGGCAACCAAAGGCTTGAGCGACGTGCGCAGCATTTTCCTGCGTTGGCCAAATGCCATGGCGCTTATCGTTTCTAACAAATGCCAGTCGCACGGGATCTTTGGCGGCCTAGGAATGATAGACACTACAGAGGATGTGACTTTGGGTGGTGGGGAAAAGGCACTGCGGTTGACGTCGAAAAGGAGCCGTGTTTCAGCGCGCCACTGGGACAGGATTGATAATCGACCGTATGCAGAAGTTCCTGGTTTCGCGACGATCCGTTCCGCGACCTCTTTTTGGAACATCAGGGTGAAGCGCCCGATTGCAGGCGGCCGGCTGGTGCCGGACATCCATTTCACCAGGAGGGCCGTGCCCACATTGTAGGGTAGGTTTGCAATGATATGCCATGGCCGGGGGAGGTCTTGAAGTAGATCGTCGGGTGTGAGGGTAAGCGCATCGGCCTCAACGATATCAAGGCGCCCGCCGCTTGCGGCTTGTAGCTCTTCAAGTATCGGTCGGCAGCGACGGTCTTTTTCAACCACGACGACCGATGCTTCGCCCTCGGTTAAGAGCGCCCGTGTCAGGCCACCCGGTCCGGGCCCGATTTCAAGAATAGCACCTGCGTCCGCCGCGCCACCCTCGCGAGCAATTCTTCGGGTCAGGTTGAGATCAAACAGGAAATTCTGACCTAACCGTTTTTCAGCGCGCAGATCGTGGGCAGCTATCGTTTCACGGAGCGGAGGGAGAGTGTCGACCGCTCGATCGCTCATAACGGGTCTCCCATCAGATCGACGATGGTTGTCGCCGGTTGGCGATGCTGATGGCCATTTTCAGAGCCTCGCGTGAAGACCGGGGGTCAGCCTTTCCGGTGCCGGCGATATCAAATGCGGTTCCATGGTCTGGACTCGTCCGCACGATCGGCAATCCAAGTGTGATGTTCACACCACCATGAAAATCAAGTGTTTTCAATGGGATTAGCGCCTGATCATGATACATGCAAAGCGCGGCATCATATGCCGAACGCGCATCACTATGAAAAAGGCTGTCGGCAGCAAACGGCCCCTCAATGGACACGCCTTGCCGTCGGAGGGTTTCAAGTGCTGGCATGATCACTTCAATTTCTTCGCGACCGATGGCTCCATTTTCGCCTGCATGCGGGTTGAGACCAGCCGCGACGAGCCGGGGATTTTCGATGCCGAAATCCTGTCGCAATGCACGAAATGTTGTAAGGCCACGCTCGACGATCAGGTTCGCAGACAATGTCGCAGGTACATCAACAAGCGGCACATGGATCGTGACCGGGACAACCCGCAGCGTGTCGCTTGCCAGCATCATCACGGTATCTTTCGCAGCGACGCTGCAGGCATCGGCGAAAAACTCGGTTTGCCCGGGAAACTGAAATCCCGCAGCATAGGCCGTTGATTTTGCGATCGGGAGTGTGACTAACGCATCCACCATACCCTTTCGCGCAGCATACGCAGCAGTTTTTAGTGATTGAACGACGGCGGCCCCATGGGCCTCGTCGGGCTGCCCCGGGACGATGGGGGCGGGGCTTAGGCAATCAACACCGAAAATCTGGTTATCGATCGGATCTAAGCGCGCCAGTTCTTGGACAGTGATTGGGATAAGCTGCTCGTCAGGTAACCTGTATGGCGCAATCGATGACAACGGACCAAAGGCAACCAGCCGATAGGGGGTGGTCTCGGTGATACCCTTGAACAAAATGGTCGCGAGTTCGGGGCCGACCCCAGCAGGGTCACCGAGTGTGAGGCCTATTGTGAGTGGTCGTTTTGCGGATTGATCGGCGGTGTCGCCTGTCACGTCAGCGCATGTCGACAATGGCGTCGCGCCGAAGGTCGCGCAGATAGCGGCGCGACATCATCGACATTTTCTGTCGGCTGAGTTGATCGCGCACGGAATCTGGTGACGGCGCCTGGACCTGCGGTTCTTGACGATCACAAACCACGAGGAGCCGGATACCTGATGGAAAAATAACGGGTGGTGAACTCTGACCGACGTTCACATCGATGAGTTGTTCGTGGAGCTGTTCGGGCATTTCACGCAATCTCAATGTCCCGATATCCCCTGAGGTTGCACCGGTTGCCTCAGCAATCGAATCAAGCCCGTCACATCCGGATATACGTGATTGAACCGCTTCGGCGCGGCGGGCGACCTGCCTACGTTGCTCAGTTGAGATTTCGGGTGGGAGTTCCCAAAACACCTGTCGCAATGTCAATTGAACATCAAGGGGATCGGCGCTGAGCACCCGCCGCCGATCTTTGACCTGAAGTATATAATAGCCCCCCGGCGTACGAATGGGATCGGTAATGCCACCCACGGTCGTGCGCTTGACGACCTCGGCCAGGGTCGGGTTGATTTGTGAGGCGATCACCCATCCAAGGTCCCCACCGATGGCAGCCGTGACCGAATTTGAAAACTGTCTGGCATACCCGGCAAAGGACGCCCCCTGTCGCAGCTGGTCAACGATCCTTTGCGCAGAAGCACGTGTTTCGAGTTCACGATCCGGGCTCGTTGACAAATAGATTTCAGCAACGTCAAACTCAAATTCCCCGCGTGCCTGCTCCAGCCGGTTGAGGATTTGGTTCACATCCTCTTCGCCGATCAAGGCGAATTGGCCAAAGCGCGCATCAACAAGCTGGCCCCAGGTGATTTCAGCGCGGATCTGGTCGAGTAAGGCAGTTTTTGAGGTGCCGTTCTGTTCGAGAAACCCCTCGAACTGTTCAGGCGTTTGGTTAAAGTTCGCCGCAAGGCGCGCAAAGGACTCCTGAACCGCGCGGTCTGGCACCACGATATCATACTCTGCGGCTTCCTGGAGCTTGAGTTTATCATCGACGAGCGAGCGCACCACCTGCTCTCTCAGCCTATTCAGCTGCGCCTCGTTCGAGACCCCGCCAGTGGATGCGATCACAAGGCTTAGCCTCTGCTCGACATCCCAAATTGAAATGATGTCTTCGTTCACGACGGCGACGGCACTCACAGTTTGTGCGCGCCCGCCGGGGACCAAAAGCAGACAGATGACCATGCTTGCTGCGAAACAACCGAAAACGCGAGACCATGACCCACAAAAGACCTGCGCAGAGCGAACCTTCGTCATTTTTACCCTTCCACCCCCTTTTCGCATCTTGTCGACTTCAACATCAAAAATATCACAGCCAATGCTGTAACAATATCATCTCTGCCCGCAATGCGGAAACCGCATCAACTACAATCGTACAGAATGCCCGTAACGAGACATGTTTCCCGCCATGTTCTCGGCCATGTGAGCCCGAATATGATCGTGAAAGGCCTCAGCCAATGTTCCGCAACGTTATGCGAAACCCTACCGACGTGCCCGGCTCAAAGTCACGATCTTCGGTGAAGTTTCTACGGTAATTGATCTGAAACTCCAAGCATTCATCGCGGTATCTGATCCCGCCTGTATATTGGATGGGTTCCTGTCCATTCGTAAGATCTTGAATACTGCCACCAGAAAGTGACCACTTTTTGGTCAGCCGTAACCGCGCGCGCATGCGAAGTTCCTCAAAATCCTCAAGATCATCAAACGCAATGATATCGCGGTCGAGATTTATGTAGCCGGCAAAAAATTCGAAGACACGGAAGCGGAGAAAGGCATCGACTTCGTTGCGGCGCACCTCAAAGGAACGCTGATCGAGCCGGATCCGATGATCAATTTCGATGAGTTCCCCGACCCGGAGTTTCACACGTCCGATAAAGTCAGAAAAATTTCCGCTTAGTCCGGTGCCCGGGAAAAAAACCTCAGGCGCTTCTTCGAACCGATATGACTGACCAACAAGCACATTCAGGTCAAACTGCTTGCCATATAGGCCCCAGTTCACCCCGTAGGTCGCATGGATACCGTTTTCAAAGCGATCAAGACCGGCAAATCGGTTTGGTTCAAACAGGTTTTGATCATCCAGATCAAAGACCCGTGAATCCTCGTTCGGAATTTCCTCGGGATTGGTATCACTCCGGGCAATGACAACTTGCGCGATCGGCTCCAATGTTTGCGAAAAAGGGCCAATGGAGTTGATCAATGGCCAGCGCCAGTTCGCGACGAGGCGCGGCAGGATGCGTGCTTCAAAGCCATCTTCGCCGGCAAAGACCGGATCATCGGTGACATCGGCATCGCTCACCCGGTAAAGGTCACCACGTATGCTGGCCTCAACCTCGACCAGTTGCCCATTTGGTGTTGTGTACGGCAGATGCCACGCGCTTTCCGCCGAAACGCGTTGGGTATCACTTCCGCCTGTTCGGGTGAGGGCAAGCGCATTGAACCGGCTTTTGACTCGGCTGCCCCAAATCAGTTTATCCGTCTCATGATAATAATCGAAAGAGGGGAGGGCAAAAGGCGTCAGTTCAGTGATGTCCTCGATCCGAAGCCCTTCAAAAACATATGTCGCTGCTGTCAGATAAGAGCGACCATAAAACCCTTCCAGATTGTATGAGCTGCGAAGACTATCGACATCGGAAATCTCATAGCGCCTCAAATAGGTATCGTCGCTGGCCAGCCTGCCTGAAAAGGTCGACCGCAAGTGGTCAGAGTGGCGAAATCGTCCATCGGCGAAGATGTGGCCTCGTACCGTATTCGTGTCGAGGTCATCGCCAAACACATCGATTGCATCGGTAAAGGTGCCGCTGCCCTCAACGACATATTCGCCATACCCTACATTATGCCTGTATTCGGCTTTCAGGACCGGATTCTCTTGTGTGGTAAAGAAGGGTGCAATCGTCAGGTCCATATTGGGGGCAAGATTGAAGAAGTATGGTATCTCGGTGGTGATCCCCAAATTGGGTGCCGATCCGACTTCGGGGGTTAAAAACCCGCTTGCCTTTTTCACCGAAGGGTCAGGGTGCGAAAAATAAGGTAGATAGGCAACCGGCACCCCGAAAAGTTCAAGATAAGCATTGCGATAGGTCACGCGCTTGGCGGTCTGGTCATAAGTCACCCGCACTGCTTTGATTTGCCAAAGTGGCGTATCCTTATCTGAGCAAACCTCGCAAGGCGAATAAACGGCGCGGCGCAAGGTGACCCGAGGCCCCGCGCGTTCCCCTTCAAGGGCAGCCGCTTGAGACCCGTCAGTCAGGATAAGCTGGATGTTTGTGACGATACCATCGCGCAAAGTATCGGAAAGTTCCGCATCCTCAGCACGAAGAATATTCCCACCGGGATCGATAATCTCGACATTGCCTTCCGCCGTTACCTGACCCGTTTTTTCGCTATAGGTCACCAGGTCGGCGTTGAGGGTGTACCCATCGTGGCGGACGATGACGTCGCCGCTCGCGGTTGCCACTCTGTCACGCGCATTATAGGTGAGTTCCTCAGCCTCGAAAGTGATTTCGCTTGGATCAGCAGGCGCGAAGTAGCCGTTTTCGTCATTATTACCCGATGTGTTCGAGGAGGGTTCGGCTTCGGGGAGGGAGCTTTGCGCATGCGCAGCAGTTGCGCCGTACGTACACACACCCATTGCACCAATGCCCCACAAAATTGCCAGCCGACCGAGGCATATACGTGTGTGAAATTTATACGCAGGCATAGCTAATCCGGCAGGCAAATACAGGTGGAGCTGATGATCGCACGTTTCGGTTCCAAGTAGCAGGCAAAGCTTTGGTGCGCTACTATTGATGATCTGCTCGTCAAAAACGGCCCTATGAAGGCATATAAATTCGATAGGGGATCAGTCAGGGTCGCCAAGTTTCTCCTAAGGACTGATTTGCTTCGCCGCGCTTGCGTGGGCACACGCGAGTATGTCATTGGATAAATAAAGCCGAGGTGACGTCTCTCATCTGTCATCTCAGGTCCAAATCTTTTCGTCCCACCCTTTTTAAGGAACCTGCCAGATTATGAAACTGAGCTTCTCCGCGCCAAAACTGCCCTCCTCCGGTGCGCTTGCGGTCCTCATGACCAGCGCTTCTGAATTTCCGTCGTGGCTGAAAGAGCTGGACGAAGCAAGTGACGGCATGATCGCAAAAACCGTCAAGATGGCGAAGTTCAAGGCGAAAACCGGCGAGATTGTCGAGATTATCGCCCCGGCGGCAAGCAAGCTGACGAGGCTGTTGTTGGTCGGCGTGGGGGATGCGAAGGCCCTTACCGAATATCATTTTGAGCGTGCAGGGGGGCGGATTTACGCGCGTCTTGCCACCTCCGGAGAAACGACACTCCGCATTGCCATTGATGGCGTCACGGGAGCGAAACTTCCATTCGATCTCATGGCAAAACATCTCGCGGTTGGCGTTCGTTTGAGAAGCTATCGGTTCGACAAATATCGCACGAAAGAACCAAAATCGAAAAAACCGACACTTGGGCGTGTGGCGATCTTAACGCCCGATCACTTAGCCGCGGGGAAGGCGTTTGAGAGCTATGACAAGGTTCTTGACGGGGTCTTTTTCACCCGTGACCTGGTCAGCGAACCGGCAAACATTCTATATCCCGCAAGTTTTGCGAAACGCCTAAAAACGCTCGACGAACTTGGCGTTGAAGTGCAGGTGCTTGGCGAAAAGGAAATGAAAAAGCTGGGCATGGGGGCCCTTCTGGGTGTCGGCCAGGGCAGCGACCGGGACAGCCAGCTTGTGATCATGAAATATATGGGCGCCGATGACCCCGACGAGGCGCCGATCGCCTTTATCGGCAAAGGTGTGACCTTCGATACCGGCGGGATCAGCATCAAGCCCGCCCCCGGTATGGAGCAGATGAAATGGGATATGGGCGGCGCCGGGGCGGTTTCGGGCGCGATGATGGCACTTGCCGGGCGGAAGGCGAAAGCAAATATCGTTGGGGTTGTCGGTCTCGTTGAAAATATGCCGTCGTCAACCGCCCAGCGTCCAGGTGATGTCGTTAAGACAATGTCAGGTCAAACCGTTGAGGTAATCAATACCGATGCCGAAGGGCGCCTCGTTTTGTGTGATGCGATGTGGTACACGCAGGACCGCTTCAAACCGAAGATGATGATCGATCTGGCCACGCTTACGGGGGCGATTATTGCGACGTTTGGTAACCAGTTTGCCGGACTGTTCTCCAACAATGACAAGCTTGCCAACCAGATCCACGCGGCTGGCGAGGCGGTTCATGAGCGTCTCTGGCGATTGCCGGTGAATGACACCTACGATAAGGAAATCAACTCGCAAATTGCCGATATGAAAAACCTGGGCGGTCGCACAGCCGGGAGTATTACGGCAGCGCAGTTTCTTCAGCGGTTTTGTAACGGACTGCCCTGGGCGCATCTTGATGTCGCCGGTACGGTCTGGTCAGAAAAAGACGATGCGCTCTGGGAAAAAGGCGCAACCGGCTATGGCGTTCGCTTGATCGATCGGATTGTTGCGGATAACTACGAAACCTAATGGAAGTCAGCTTCTACCATTTGCTGACCCAGGATGTTTCAATCGCGCTGCCACGACTGCTCGCGAAGGCTTATGCGGCGGCAAAGCGTGTGCTCGTATTCAGCCGTGATGAAAATCAGATGCGTGAGGTTGATGAGTGGCTTTGGACCTATGATAAGGCGAGTTTTCTGCCCCATGGGACTGATCGAAACAAATTTTTGGAAAGCCAGCCCATTCTGATTTCATGCTCGGTTGATCCTGTAAATCAGGCCGATATTCTAGTGATACTCGATGGATATATGCCAGCGGATATCTCAGGATTCTCTCGGTGCCTTTATATGTTCGATGGCCGTGACGAGCCGGTTGTCGAGCAGGCGAGGGAACACTGGAAACAGTTCACAACGAGCGATCATCAACTGGTTTACTGGAAACAGGATGCTCGTGGCGGGTGGCAAAAAGCCCACGAACGCGGGTCTGGGGGTCAGTGAAACTTAAGCTTCGGCCTCACGACCTGGTTCACTTTGGC
>JBCDDR010000026.1:0-17976 GCA_039180205.1 Pseudomonadota bacterium
ATTCTGCTGAAGGTTGCGCAGCAGGCGCAATCTGATCGTGGTTCATCTCAAAACTCATTGTTTGATAGCCCCGATTTTTCGAATGAAAAACCTCGCCTTAAGTCTGTGGAGCCTTGGCTTGTGGGCGATCGGGTTCGTGCCGAGCACCAGGCGCTCGGGTTTTATCTGACCGCGCATCCGCTCGACGAGTTCGATCAAATGTTGACAGCTTCAGGCGCGGTCTCGGGAGCGGACGCTGCAGCCCAGGCCACAAGCGAGCGCCAAACCGTCGTGCTGGCAGGGCAACTTATCGATGTATTTGAACGCCGTACGAGACAGAACAAAGACTTCACCGTCGTCAAAATCAACGACCGGTCGGGCTTCCACGAGATCAGGTTCTTTCGTGAGCAGGCGGAGGCGGCGAAGGCCTACCGCAAAAAGGCTGAGCCCGTGCTGATTGAGGCCGAAGTGGAAAAGCGAGGCGATGATGACAGGGTTGGTTTTACCGGGCGCCGGATTGAGAGTTTGATCGAAAAAGCTGCTGCGCGTCGGCATCATCTTGAGATTTTTGTGGCGAGCCGCGAGGCCTTGCAACCGATGCAGAACCTTCTGGCCCGGTGTCCCGAAGGTCCCGGTACAGTAAGCCTCGTGTTGCCATTGCGCGAAGATTCGTCACCTCATGAGGGGCGGGAACGTCATTACGGTCATGGTGCGGACCGAGTCGCCGCAAATCTATTGCCCAAGGCACCCGATGTGCCCTTATATTGGGGTGAGGTGTCCGTACTTCTAAAGGGGAAATGGTCGATCTCTGCCGAAGTGCGCGCGGCGATTGCCGCTCTGAAAGGCGTTGAACATGCCAAGCTGGAGCATTTTTGATCAGATGCTGCCATTGGTATTCCCCTAAACATGCTTGTACGTGCCAAACCCTCGGCCTCGGTTCTGTTGCTCAGAAATGGTCATGCAGGGCTGGAAGTCTTGATGGTCCTGCGCCATGGGAATATCGAGTTTGCCGGAAACGCCCTGGTTTTTCCCGGTGGAAAAGTCGACACTGCCGATAGACGGCTTGCGTTTCACAAGCGGAATACGCCGCGTTTGAATACCCATATTCGAGGGCGGATCAATCGGATCGCGGTCACCCGGGAGCTGTTTGAAGAGACCGGGGTTTTGATCGCCAGGTCAGCCAGAACAAGGCGTTTTTTATCTGAATCACGTCGGCGCAGGCTGGCCGCAAGGTGGCAAAAGTCCGTTGACCGGACTGCCATTTCATTCGATCGTTTTCTGGCGTTTGAAAACCTGGTTCTCAGCCCGCAAGATCTGCAACCATTCGCGAACTGGATCACGCCGAAACAGCTTCCGAAACGGTACGACACACATTTTTATCTCGCCAAACTGCCGCGCGGCCAACAGCCGCTTCATGATGGCCGGGAGCTTGTTGCCTCGGTGTGGGTTTCCCCAAAAAATGTGGTTGAGGAAGCCGCGCGCCTCGGGGCTGATCTTATGTTTCCCACGCGAATGAATTTAATGCGCCTCGCATTCGCCTCATCCGTCGAAGATGCTTTCCGCCGTGCCCGCACCATTCCGATCGTTCCCGTTATGCCGAAGCTTGAAAAACAGAATGGCCAGATCATTCCGGTTGTTCCACCCCATTGTGGCTACCCGACAGATGCCACTTAAGTCCTGTTGGCAAACTGTTTTTGGATCATGGTTTGGATCAAAATGGCCGCTGACTAGGCGTGAGATTGTGGGAAATATGGTTTATTTTCTAAAGCTCAGAACGACGTCAGGGGCCATTTTGGACAAATTCCCCACATTCCCCTGAGGGACGCGGCTCTTTTTACCCGAAAAGGCATTGCTCGCTTGTCGAATAGGCGCACCAAGCGCCTTCGCTCGCAATTGTTTTCGGGCAAAAAATCTTCCGCGCCATGACCGAAACACAGTTCGTCAACAGGACCTAACGTGTTCGGGATTGTTATTCCAAAGGCTTCATGGTTTCATACGCGTCGACTCATTCTTTGCGAAACTGGAAACAGGCCGAAACTTTCAATCATTGTTTCTGTCTGAACCAGTAGCTTGAGCAAGAAGTGTCTACGCATCCAACGAAGGAGAGCAGGGGATATGGACATTCGTATTGAGCGCCAAAAAGCATTGGCGCAGGGTTTTGCCTCATCTGGCGAACCAAGGCCGCCATTATGGAGCAAAGTGACTTCAGCGGCAGTGGCAATCAGCACGGCTTTGGCGCTTAGCTTGTCTGGTGCAGCATTTGCCGCCGATGAAAAGAAAAAAGACGAAGGACCGATGTCCTCTGCCACCTTTGCTGGCATGAAACTGCGCAGCATCGGACCGGCATTTATGGCGGGCCGCATCTCCGACATTGAAATTGTGCCCAGCGATAAGGCCACATGGTATGTGGGTGTCGGATCAGGCGGGGTCTGGAAAACGACAAACGCCGGGACAACATGGACGCCGCTTTTCGACAAGCAATCGGTTTACTCGATCGGTGAACTCGCAATCGATCCGCAAAACCACAACACCGTCTGGGTTGGTACGGGTGAAAATGTCGGCGGGCGTCACCTTGGGTTTGGTGATGGGATTTATGTGACCCACGATGGTGGGAAAAGCTGGAAAAATATGGGGCTCAAAAAGTCCGAACATATTTCCGAAATCATCGTTCATCCAAATGACAGCCATACGATCTGGGCAGCGGCTCAAGGACCACTCTGGTCGAAGGGCGGCGAGCGCGGCCTGTTCAAATCAACCGATGGCGGAAAGACCTGGGAAAATAAGCTTTCCGCAGGAGAATGGACGGGCGTGACCGACGTGGTGATCGACCCGCGCAACCCTGATCGTCTCTATGCGGCAACCTGGCAGCGCCATCGGACTGTTGCCGCCTATGCCGCCGGCGGACCGGAAACGGCAATCTATAAGTCTGAAGATGGCGGGGAAACCTGGAACAAGCTCACGAACGGTCTGCCGAAAGGAAACATGGGCAAGATCGGTTTGGCGGTCTCCCCTATCAATCCTGATGTGGTCTATGCTGCCATTGAGTTGGACCGAAGAAAGGGCGCGGTTTATCGCTCGTCTGATCGCGGTGCTTCATGGGTAAAAGGTGCTGATGCCGTCGCTGGCGGAACAGGCCCGCACTATTATCAGGAGCTTTACGCCAGCCCGCACAAAATGGACCGGATTTATCTGGCCGATGTGCGGATGCAGGTAAGCGATGATGGCGGCAAAACCTTTCGCCGCATGAAGGAAGAATTCAAACACTCCGACAATCATGCGCTCGCATTTCGCGATGATGATCCCGACTATCTTCTGGTCGGGTCCGATGGTGGGATCTATGAAAGCTATGATCTCGAACAAAGCTGGCGCTTTATCAAGAACCTGCCGATTACGCAGTTCTATAAGGTCGCCGTTGATGACAAGGAACCCTTCTATCAGGTCTATGGCGGCACTCAGGATAACAACAGCCAGGGCGGCCCATCACGGACGGACAATATTCATGGTATTCGAAACTCGGATTGGTTTGTGACGCTGTTCGGCGATGGCCATCAGTCTGCGATTGAGCCGGGCAACCCCAACATCATGTATGCCGAGTGGCAGCAGGGCAATCTGGTGCGCGTGGACCGGACAACGGGTGAAATCGTCTATATTAAGCCGTTCAATGGTCCGGATGAGCCGCGTGAGCGCTTCAACTGGGATGCGCCGATCCTGGTGAGTGCGCATGATCCGAAGCGTGTCTATTTTGCCTCTCAAAGGGTGTGGCGTACGGATAATCGCGGCGACGATTGGAAAGCCATTTCCGGCGACATCACCAACAATGTTGATCGCATGCAGTTGCCTTTGATGGGACGGAAATGGTCTTGGGATGCAGGCTGGGATTTCCTTGCGATGTCCGAATACAGCACGATTACGTCGCTCGCTGAATCGCCGAAAGATGAGGATATCCTCTATGCGGGTACCGACGATGGTCTGATACAGGCGACGACGAATGGTGGCGAGAGCTGGACCAAGATTGAGGTTGGAAGTCTGCCAGGCGTTCCCGAAACCGCCTTCGTCAACGACATCAAGGCCGATCTCTACGATGCGCAAACCGTTTATGTCGCGCTCGATAATCACAAGTTCGGTGATTACAAACCCTACCTGTTGAAAAGTACCAACGGGGGGCGCAGCTGGACCTCAATCACGGGTGAAGGCCTTGGCGACAAAAACCTGATTTGGCGTGTCGTCCAAGACCATGAGAACAAGAACCTGATGTTTGCGGGTACCGAATTCGGTGTCTTCTTCACCGTGGACGGTGGCCAAAAATGGGTGCAGCTCAAAGGTGGGGTGCCGACCATTCCATTCCGGGATCTTGCCATTCAAAGGCGTGAGAATGATCTCGTCGGGGCGACCTTTGGGCGTGGCTTCTACATTCTTGATGACTATTCACCGCTTAGAAAAGTCAGCCAGAAAGCGCTGGAGTCTGATGCCGTTCTTATGACCGGCCGCCCAGCACTCTGGTACCTTGAGCAGCGCCCAATGAGCTTTTCAAAGGGTGGTTCGCAAGGCCATGATCTTTACCGGGCAGAAAATCCGCCTTTCGGTGCCGTCTTTACCTATTATCTGAAAGATGGGTTGAAAACGCTCAAAGACGTGCGGCAGGAAGCCGAAAAGCCACTGATCAAGGACGGTAAGGATACACCTTTCCCGGGGTATGAGGCGATCGACAAAGAGGTTCGTCAGGTGAAACCCGAGATCTGGCTTACGATTTCCGACATGGACGGGAAGGTCATTTCGCGCGTCTCTGGGCCAACGTCGAAAGGCATGCACCGGGTCGCCTGGAACCTTACCTATCCGCCGCTAGATGCGATCGGTGGTCGTGAAGATCCGAATGATCCGCTTGAGGGTTTGCTTGCGGCTCCGGGCAAATATCAGGTCACGCTGACGAAGGTTGAAGATGGCAAATCAACCAAACTTGCGGGCCCTGAAACCTTTGAAGTCAAGCAAATGCGCAAGGGCTATCTCGAAGGAAAATCGCCTGAAGAGGTGGTGGCTTTCTGGAAGAAGCTGGCGAAGTTTGATGGTGCTGTGCAAGCGGCGAATGCGACGCTTACATCGCTTACGAAGCGTCTTGACCATCTCAAGAAAGCGGTTGATCGGTCACCAACTTCACCAGCCGAACTTGATGCCCGGTGGCATGAAATCCGTGCCGCCATGTATGCGGTGGAGAAGGAAATGCGGGGTCCAGAGGCGATGCGTGACGTAGGCGACCGTGTGCCGACGACGGTTGGGGCACGGCTCCAGCATGTTGCCATTGGGACGACCTTATCGACCTATGGCCCGACGCCGCTTCACCTGCGGAACTTTGAAATTGCTCGTTCGCAATTCAAGGACCTGCGGAATAAAATCGAGACGATGCGAACCAAAACAATTCCTGAATTTGAAAAACAACTTCAGGATGCGGGTGCGCCATGGACGCCAGGGTCCGCATTGCCTCCGGTTGAATAAACCGATTTTCAGCAATTGGTGGTCGGGTGTTCGCGCCCGGCCACTTGCTTTGTCGTCGTGAGTAAAGATGTGTGCGGTATCAAACGGTTCGCCTGGCTTTGTTTTGCCTTCGCATGGGCGAGCTATCTGACAACCCCCGCAGCTGGTGGTGAAAATACCCTTTCGCCTGCCCCTGTTATTGAGCGGATGATCATTCAATCCTCGCCGCTTCAGGCCGAACCCCCGCAATCCACGCAACAGGTGATTTCCGCGAAGCGACTAGAACGCGCACGGCCTTTGTCGCTCGCCGACACACTCGACCGCGAAACCAGTGTCAGCATTCAGACCAATAGTCGCGGCGAAACGCTGGCTTTCGTGCGCAACTCCGGTGAGCGACAACTTGCTGTTTTCTTTGATGGCGCGGCCTTGAATGTGCCGTGGGATAATCGATTGGATCTCTCGCTGTTTCCTGTCGATGGGCTTAACGGCGTTGCCCTTACTGCCGGCGCTGCATCGGTTCGATATGGGCCAAATACGGCGGGCGGGGTGATTGAGCTGATTCCCACCTCCGCAACGGAATCTTCCGATACGGTTCGCGCCTCCCTGCAATCAGGTGTGGGTGGCCTTGTTGAGGGAAGTGGCAGATTGGCGTTAAGCGAAGGGAATGTTGACATGCTGTTCGCCGTCGGCGGTCTCACACGAAATGGCGAACCTCTTTCGGGTGAGGCGGAACTTGAGTTCGCGCAAGATCCATTGGGGTTGCGCACCAATACCGATACCCGCCGGGTGAACGCACTGGCGCGGATCGCGGCACCTCTCGGGGAACGAGGAGAAATCGCCGCCTCAGTCTTATATGTCGATGCCGCCTTTGGGATTGCACCCGAGGGCCGCAATGATCCCGCGACCGCGGCGGTACGGTTTTGGCGTTTCCCGGCAACGCGACAACTGGTGGGCGTACTCAATACCCTCATCCATCTGAGCCCCTCAACCGACCTTGAAGCCGCCTTTTGGGTTCAGGATTTCACTCAAACGATCGAAAGCTTTACCGACGTTGATTTCGCGGCAATCGAGGACATTGAAATTGACGATGATCTCAGCATTGGCGCACGGCTCATCGCAACAAGCGCGCTGGATCAAAATACATTCCGTTTGAGCGTGAATGCCCTCGGGTTTCGGCACCGTCAGCGCGATATCGCTTTTGGAGTGGATGGCCAGGAAATCGATCGATTGGAACAGATGTTTCGGGATGTTCGGTTGAGTGTTGGTGCTGAATTCGAACGCGTCGTAGGTGAGAAATGGTCGTTTCTCGTGGGCGCGAGTGGTGACCTTCTTACGCCTCAGGAAACGGGGGTCTTTGCCGACCCGGGCGATTTTTTGACTGCGAATGTCATTGCGGGTGCGGTATTTCAGGCCAGTGACCGGTGGCAGTTTCGCTTTGCAGGGGGCAGCAAAACCCGGCTACCAACGCCACGCGAGTTGTTTGGAACCGCGATTAATCGCTTTCTTGCCAATCCTGATCTTAAGGCTGAACGCGTCAACATTCTGGAGGCAGAGGCTCGTTTTACTGGGACCCGCGGGGGGATCCGGGTCATTCCCTTCGCGCAGATTGTTGGCAATACGATCGATCAGCAAAATGTAGTCATTGGCGGTGATATCTTTCGCCAGCGCATTAATCTAAGGGGCAGCCGCGTTTTGGGCGTGGAGTTGATTGGCAGCGTCGAGATTCTTGAAGGATTAAGCGCAAGTACCAGGCTGACAGCCACAAGAACCAGGAGGCGCGACGAACCGGGCGCCCCCGCAGAGCTGAAAATCGCAGAACGCCCTTCGCTGATTGCAAGGCTAGATGTTGATTATGATCATACGAGCGGCTTTGGTGCCTCGGCTGAGCTTGAACATCGCGGCCGTGCCTTTTCCTTTACCGATGAAAGCCGTTTTGAACCCCTACCGCGTTCAACAGCTTTTAATCTTGAAGCACGTTTTGATTTTGCGCGCCAAACCGCGCTGCCCCTGTCACTTTTCCTACGCGTAGATAATGTCGGAGATATTTTGATTGAGCCGCAACTGGGTTTGCCCGCTCCCGGACGCCTTATCAGGGGAGGATTGCGCGCGAGCTTTTAATGCTCAGTCTTCGTTAGCGCACATAAGATGCGCCATTCACATCGATTGTCGCACCCGTCATCGAGCGTGTTTTGTCGCTGGCGAGAAAGGCCGCGAGCAGGCCGATCTCTTCAGTTGATGCCATCTCGCCGAGGGGGATGTCCGCCGTTGCCGCGTCCTCGCCATATTCAGCAACGAATCCACGCGCCATCTCGGTTTTGGTGAAGCCGGGTGCGATGGCGAACGCAAAGATATTGTCTTTGGCAAAGCCGCGCGCGATTGTCTTTGTGATGCCAACAAGCGCCGCTTTCGAGGCAGCATAGTGCATGAAATCGGGGGCATCACCGCGATGCGAGGCGCGGCTCGCAATATTGATGATCCGGCCGCCACCGTTCGCTTGAAAATGCTGCAGCGCGAGCCAGCAAAGATCGGCGGCGGCAGTCGTATTGACGCGCATTACCTGATCCCAGACTTTTTGCCATTCAGGCTTGACCGCGCCAACGCCCGCGGGGGGCATGATCGCGGCATTATTGACGAGACAGTCAATACGGTCGCCAGCTGCTGCAAGGGCTTCGTTCCAAAGTTCAAATGGAGCTTCGGGGTGAGCAAGGTCGGCCTTTAGAATGCCGAGACAGCGATCACCGAGGCGGTCCCGTGTTTCCTCAGCCGCTTCCCGGTTGGTGGCGTAATGAACGATCACCTTGGCCCCTGCGTTATCAAGTGCAATTGCGATTGCGCGACCGATCCCACGTGAGGCACCCGTTACCAACGCGGTTTTGCCGTTGAGATCGACCATCAATGTCTCCGGAAATTTATTTTGTACTTAAGATGCTTAGCTGATTTCAATCCAGGTGGGGGTATGGTCAGACGCTTTTTCGCGGCCACGGTGCGCGCGATCAATTCCCGCAGTTTGAAGCCGGTCGGCTGCTTCGGGCGACAATAACAGATGATCAATGCGAAGCCCGTGGTCGCGCTGCCAGGCCCCGCGTTGATAATCCCAAAAAGTGTAGGCCTCACCCGAGGGGCGGACGACACGAATTGCATCGGTCAATCCAAGATTGATCAGATCAAAAAATTTAGTTCGGCTTTCAGGTCTGAAAAGCGCATCGTCTCGCCACCCTTCTGGATCATAAAGATCAACGCTTTGCGGGCAGATGTTATAGTCACCTGCGAGCACAAATTCGGTTTCGCGGGCAAGAAGACTGGCGGCGTGGGCGTGGAGCCTGTCCATCCATGCTAATTTATACTCATACTTTGGCCCGGGCGTTGGATTGCCATTGGGGAGGTACAAGGAGGCTATGCGAACGCCTTCAACCGTTGCCTCGATATAGCGCGCCTGGACATCTTCTTCATCACCGGGAAGGCCGCGCATCACATCTTCGGGTCGCGTTTTGGTTAACAGCGCAACACCGTTGAACGATTTCTGACCGTGGGTTTCCACATGGTAGCCAAGACTCTCGATCTCGAGCCGGGGAAAGAGATCATCCTGGCTTTTGATTTCCTGAAGACAGGCGACGTCCGGGCTTGTCTCTTCCAACCATTCGAGAAGACGAGGAAGCCGCGCCTTTATGCCGTTGATGTTGTAGGTCGCGATCCGCATGCTCGAGCGACCTCCACCGGCGCTATTCAAATTGCATCTGAGTTTGGTTCAGCTCACCTGGCCGTTGCCGCCCGCACCGCCTAAATCGCGAACGAGCTTCCGCATCCGCAGGAGGCTTGCGCATTTGGATTTCTCACCTGGAAAGCGGCGCCGACAAGGTCGGTCACATAATCCAGCTCTGCACCCTCAAGAAACGGCAGGCTCGCTTCATCAACAAGCATATCCACGCCGCACCGGCTGACGATCGTGTCATCTTCGTTTACGGTTTTGTCGAAATCAAAGCGGTATTGGAACCCTGAACAGCCACCACCATCGACGGCCAGCCGAAATTTAAGCCCGGGATCGCCTTGTTTTTCGATCAGGGCAGCAATCCGCTTGGCCGCATTTTCACTCAAAGAAACAGTTGTTTCCGTCATTTCGTTCACCTGATGTCTAAGGGTTTGTCTTCAGTCGATCAAACCCGGATAAACAGATTCAGCCACCCGTAGATATATCCTCTTGAGCTGGCTACGCAAGATGGGTTTCAAATAAGCACTCTCGGCATTCTCGAAAAACCGAGCGAAGGGGCGCGTTCCAACCTAGTAATTCACTGCTGGAGGTGCTTAGGCTCGCGCCATGACGATCATATTCGAAAATGATAACCGGCAGTTGCAGCGCTTTGCGAGCCATGCGCAGGAAAGTCGCGGGCGTTTATTCCCCGAAAAGGAAAGTGAAAGCCGCACCGCGTTTCAGCGTGACCGGGACCGGATCATACACTCAACTGCATTTCGGCGCCTGAAGCACAAGACGCAGGTCTTTGTGTATCATGTGGGTGATCATTATCGCACCCGCCTTACCCACTCGCTGGAAGTTTCGCAAATCGCGCGTACACTGTGCCGCAGCCTTGGACTGGATGATGATCTTGGTGAGGCGCTCGCGCTCGCCCACGATCTTGGGCATACAGCGTTCGGCCATGCTGGTGAGGCGGCGCTCGATCGCAAGCTCAGCGATATTGGCGCGGGTGGATTTGATCATAACGCCCAAACCATTCGGATCGTCACCAAGCTTGAGACAAGGTATGTCGAGTTCGATGGGCTGAACTTAAGCTGGGAAACCCTGGAGGGACTGGCGAAACATAATGGCCCCCTGATCTTGGAAACCGAACCGCATAACAGCGCTCTGCCGTGGGGGCTTTCCGAATATAACGAGCTCCACGATCTTGAGCTTTCGACCTATCCGTCGGCCGAGGCACAGGTCGCGGCGTTATCAGACGACATGGCCTACAATAGTCATGACATCGACGACGGACTGCGTGCCGATTTATTTCCGCTTGAAGCGCTCGAGGAACTGGCTCTCCTGCGGCCAATCATTTCTGAGACCAAAGATGTCGCACAGGGGTTTGAACCAAGCCGCCTGATTCACGAGATGACGCGGCGGTTGATTGGAACACTTGTGAATGATCTTGTAGCCGAAAGCAAAACCCGGCTGATTGCATTCAATCCTGCGACCGTTGATGACATTCGCAAGGCCGGGCGTGCGTTGATTGGTTTTTCCGCTGAAGTTGAGGCGGGTCTTCAAGATCTAAATCAGTTCTTGCGCACCCACATGTACGCTCACTACAAGGTCGAGCGCATGACACGATATGCACGTCAGGTCATCTTTGATCTTTTCGACCTCTATGTTGAAGAGCCCAACCTGCTTCCGCCGGCATGGTCAACGAAAATGATCGACCGAGATGCAATCGGGCGGGCACGGGTCATCGGCGATTATATCGCGGGAATGACGGATCGATATGCCCTGAAAGAGCATGGACGTCACTTTGGCCGTCAGGATTTTGGCCAGTATTGAAGGACGAACGCGTGTCCGGCCTTACTTTGTTTTGGATAGAATACTCCGATGAATATTTATCAGCATTTTGCGTCCCAGATCCATAAAGTGCTTCAAGAACAGAGTGATCTCGGTCACTTGCCGGGAATGCCTGCCACATTCGATGTGAAAGTTGAGCCCCCCCGTGATGCATCGCACGGTGATTTGGCGACAAACATTGCAATGGTACTGGCGAAACCAGCAAAAATGCCTCCGCGGGCGATCGCAGAGCGTTTGGTTGAGCCGCTGTCTGCACTCGATGACATTTCCGCGGTTGAAATTGCCGGGCCGGGATTTTTGAATCTGCGGCTGACACATGCCTTCTGGCAACGACAGATCGGGGCCATTTTGCGCGCCGGCACTGATTTCGGGCGAAGCAAAATCGGCGCGGGAACCCCCGTAAATGTTGAGTTTGTATCGGCAAATCCAACCGGGCCGCTGCATATGGGGCATTGCCGCGGCGCGGTTTATGGCGACGCACTCACGCGGTTGCTGTCATTCAGCGGATACAAAGTCGTCGGGGAATATTACATCAACGACGCCGGGTCCCAGGTTGATGTGCTCGCCCGGTCTGTGCATTTGCGGTACCGTGAAGCGTTGGGCGAAACTGTTGGCGACATCCCAGAAGGCCTTTACCCTGGAGATTATCTGGTCCCGGTTGGTGAGGCGCTGGCGAAGCGCTACGGCACGCAATATCAGAATGCGGAAGAAGCCGAATGGCTGCCACGGTTTCGGCGCGATGCGGTTGATGCGATGATGGATCTGGTGCGGTCCGATCTGAAAAAGCTCGGGATCGCCCATGATGTCTTTTTTTCCGAGCAAACGTTGCACAATAGCAACGCTGTGGCTGAAACGGTGAACCAGATGCGTGCCGATGGGCTGATTTATGATGGCATTTTGGACCCGCCAAAGGGAAAGAAGCCTGATGATTGGGAACCGCGCAAACAGGCGCTGTTTCGAGCAACTGATTTTGGTGATGATGTCGATCGCCCGCTTCAGAAATCGGACGGTGCCTATACCTATTTTGCGGCCGATATTGCCTATCACAAAGACAAATATGCCCGCGGTTTTGCCGATATGATCAACGTATGGGGTGCCGACCATGGCGGCTACGTCAAACGTATGCGCGCGGCTGTACACGCATTTTCAGGGCAAAAAGCGGAGCTTGATATCAAAGTCTGCCAGATGGTGAAGTTGCTGCGGGATGGCGAGCCGGTCAAGATGTCGAAGCGTTCAGGTCAATTCATCACGTTAGCCGACGTCGTTGATGAAGTGGGCAAAGATGTCGTGCGGTTTATTATGCTGACCAGGAAAAATGATGCGCCGCTTGAGTTTGATTTTTCAAAGGTCGCGGAGCAATCGAAAGACAATCCCGTTTTCTATGTTCAATATGCACACGCACGGGTTTCATCAGTTTTAAGAAAATCACAAGAAAACTTCCCTAATGAGGAATTTACCACCGAGTCCTTGGCGAATGTGGACTTGTCTGGAATTGTGGCTGAAGAGGATTTCAAACTGATCAGGGAAATGAGTGAATGGCCACGTGTTGTGGAAGCCGCCGCACTTGCCCATGAACCTCATCGGATTGCCTTTTATTTGAATGACTTGGCAGCAACATTTCATGCCTTGTGGAATAGAGGAAATGAGACGACTGCACTTCGGTTTTTCGATCCGGATAATGTGGAAGTGACAAGAGTGCGGATGGCGCTTATTATGGCGCTGCAACAAGTACTAGCGAATGGGCTCACGCTAATGGGTGTGACCCCCGCTCAGGAGATGTAGCGATGGCATCGGTGAATGTTGATACGACAAGCGATGGTGCAGTTATCCAGCCTCAGGATGGTGTTCCGTGGATGGAGCCTGACGGCTCCGATGACGCCGGTGCCTTTGCCACCAAGTGGCTCGTTGTTTATGCCGCGATCTTCTTAGCGGTTTTCGGAACACTCATTTATCTTGTTTATCAACAGGTTGCAGGGGAAAATCCGGGGGAGACATATAAACCGCGTAATCGCCTCATCGCCCAGGATGGTCAGGTGCCACTCGTACGCGCGCCCGGTGAACCCTTTAAGGTGCGCCCGCTCGACCCTGGTGGGGAACTCGTTGCGGATCAGGACAAAAGCGCTTTTGACGCTGCGGATGGCAATGAAACGGTTCCGGAAACCCGTTTGGCAGACGCAAGTGAAGCACCAATTGCACGCCCCATTTCACGGCAAGCGGCTGCGGACAATGATCCGGGCACCACGGGTATCCCCGGCGTTCGGGCGCTCAGCCCCACAGAAGACGGCGCGATGCCGCCGGTAATGCGCGCGAGGCGGCGGCCAACACCGTCAAATTCAGCTCCACCTCCCACGCCCGAGCCGACCGTCGTGTTGGATCGGCCTGAAATTGCTGCGGCGCAAACCCCTGCGCCTGTAATTGAAGTTCCAAAGCCGAGCGTAACGCCGCAAACCGCGCCGAAAGCGCCTGTCACCGTTGCCAGTGCAGATCCAGCGCCAGCGGCTGGTACCAACAACGGGTCAACCGGTACAGGTCTCGGCAATGCCCAAAGCCGCTATCTCCTTCAACTCGGTGCCTTTTCAACACGGGCACGGGCGCAGCGGGCGTGGGGTATTTTTCAGTCAAATCATCCGGATCAGCTCCGCGATCTCGGGTCGGACCTGCAGGTCACCTCTTCAACACCGCCACTCTATCGGGTTCGGGCAGCAGGCGTGAACGAGAAAAGCCGTGCTGACCGCATCTGCGCTGAGTTAAAGG
The DNA here is from genome assembly GCA_039180205.1 of Pseudomonadota bacterium. Taxonomy (GTDB): domain Bacteria; phylum Pseudomonadota; class Alphaproteobacteria; order Sphingomonadales; family JBCDDR01; genus JBCDDR01. The sequence continues at coordinate 13,742 of JBCDDR010000026.1, forward strand.
CCGAGGGACAGCCTTGTCGGGTGATTGAACGCTGAGCGAAAGGCAGGCTGCGGAACGCGAGGCAACCAGCCAGATGTTTCTGCCGGTCATCTTTGGCGTCTCAAGCACCGAATTAACCGACGAAGAGCGAGCCTTTCTCACAGAGCACCGCCCCGCCGGGTTCATACTTTTCGCCCGGAATTGCAAGTCCTCCGCGCAAGTCCAGGCGTTGACCGCTAGCCTCAAACAACTCGCATGGCTTCAACCCGCACCCATCCTCATTGACCAGGAAGGGGGGCGGGTACAGCGTATGCGCGCGCCCGAATGGCATAACTATTCTGCCGCCGCTACGCTCGGCGCTTCATACAACCACGCGCCCGAAGCGGTTTTGGACCTGATCACCGCGTTCAATTGGCTTCTTGCTGATGAACTTTTCACACACGGAATCAACGTGAATTGCGCGCCTGTTCTGGACTTGCCGCAGGAAGATGCCGACCCAATCATCGGTGACCGCGCTTTTTCAAACCTCATCGATCCGCTGATTGCAATGGCGCGGGCACAGGTTGAGGGTCTTGGAAAGGCTGGCGTTCTACCGGTTATCAAACATATTCCAGGACACGGGCGCGCGCGGGTGGATAGCCATCTGGCTCTTCCCATGGTCGATACGGCGATTGATGACCTTCGGGCACATGACTTTTTGCCATTTGAGGCACTGTCCGATGCCCCCCTTGCAATGACAGCTCACATTCTCTTTTCGGCGATAGATCGTGAAAGACCGGTGACACTCTCGCGGTATTTCATCAATGAGGTGATCCGAAACGAAATCGGGTTGGATGGGGTATTGATGAGTGATGATCTCTCAATGAAAGCGTTGGGTGGCGAGATTGGTGCCCGTGCGGCGGATGCCCTCGCAGCGGGCTGTGACCTCGCCCTTCATTGCAACGGCGACCTGGCCGAAATGGAGAAAATCGCGTTAGCGGTCGAACCGGTTTCACTCGCTAACACCCCGCGTTTGGCAAATTTGCAAAAGATAAGCCTCATGCAGGCATCGAAGCGGTTACCTGTTCCCGAGGATGAATTTGATGATCGGTATCGCGAATTGACCGATCGGCTTGCTGCTTTGACAAAGCACCACTCAGCCTGATCCTTCGGGTCGATTTAGGCGCACCAGCAACACAGGAAATGAGCTTTTTGTTGGCACTTAACGTGCGATCTGCCTAAAACCCGATATGGTCTTGCAACTGAAAATGAACCGGCCGGGTTGGTGAGCATATCACAGGAAGATATTGACGCGTTTGAGGTGCCGGTCCGCGAGGGCTCGACACTTGATGATACTTTCGTGGTTGATCTTGCTGGGTTCGAAGGCCCAATCGACGTGCTGCTTGAACTCGCGCGCACGCAAAAGGTTGACCTGCGGCAGGTTTCGATCCTCGCGCTCGTCGAGCAATATCTGGTTTTTGTGGCTGAGGCGCAAAAGCTTCGATTGGAACTCGCAGCCGATTATCTCGTTATGGCGGCGTGGCTGGCCTATCTGAAATCACGGCTTTTGCTGCCCGATGACAAAAATGATGAGGAACCACCAGCGGAAGAATTGGCAGCTCGGTTGAGCTTACAGCTCCAACGTCTTGATGCGATGCGAAAAATGTCAGTTCGGTTGATGGCCCAGGATCGGATGGGGGTGGATGTATTCCCAAGGGGAGCGCCCGAAGGCATCAAGCTCGTTCGGCAGCCACGATATTATGGAACGCTGTTTGATCTTTTGAAAGCCTACGCCCAACATGCCGCGCGAACCGACGATCGTCCGCTTGAAGTGGCGCGCAGGCCGATTTACGCAATGGAGGCGGCACTAGAGCGGCTGAATTCGCTTTTGGGAATGGCGTTGGAGTGGACATTGCTGCAAGGGTTTTTGCCGGATGATACGACCGCCGACGAAATGGTAACGGAAAGCAAGGTGGCAGCGACATTCGCAGCGGCACTCGAGATCGCGCGCGAGGGGCGATTGGAGATACATCAGGACCGCCATTTCGGTCCGCTTTATCTCCGAAAATCGGCGAAGTGATGAGCGGGCGTAACAGGATGATAGAAACACATGAGCCCGATGGCTCCGCGGCATTGGAGCAAGTGGATCGCGACCATAGGCGTATGGTTGAGGCGCTTATTTTCGCCTCCGAAGTGCCGCTGGGCATTTCTGAGATCGCTGCCCAGCTCCCAAGTGGTATCGACGTCGCTGCGCACCTTGAGGCGCTCAAGCAAGAGTATGCGACACGTGGTTTTGAATTGGTCGAAGTTGCTGAACGCTACATGTTCAGGACAGCGGCCGACCTTGGATTCTTGCTCCGAAGAGAGCGCGAGGAACCCCGCAAACTTTCGCGGGCGGCGATGGAGACGCTTGCCATCGTTGCCTATCATCAGCCGGCAACACGCGCTGAAATCGAGGAAATCAGAGGGGTCGGGCTTTCAAAGGGAACGCTAGATGTGTTGCTGGAGGCGGAATGGATCCGCCCGCGCGGGCGCAAGGATACTCCCGGTCGGCCAATTCTTTACGGAACGACTGATCGGTTCCTGATCGATTTTAGCTTGACCCGTATCGAGGACTTACCTGGGATTTCGGAGCTTCGCGACACGGGACTTCTGGATCCGATTGAAGTGGCGCTTGAAAACATGTTGAACCCAAAACCGGCAAGGACAGGGAAGTTACCGTTTCCAGAAAGTGAAACCGAAGTCGATAGCGCTGAGGACCTGGCGGCGGAAACGGACGATGATGCGGTTGGGACGACATAATGCATCATTTTCAGCTATTCGACCCGCTTAAAAATGAGACTTGGCGCAACCGTCATCTATGCGTCATGGTTTCATGCGAAGAGCCTGCAATCATGCTACACTATCAACATAGCTAATTATGGAGAGTCTCAATGGGTCTAAGCGTCTGGCAAATCCTGATCGTTGTTGTCCTGCTGATCCTGCTGTTTGGTCGCGGGAAAATCTCGGACCTTATGGGCGACGTTGCCAAAGGCATACAGTCGTTTAAGAAGGGTCTGGCTGACGAGGAAGAGCCGAAAACACCTGAAAAGATTGCCGATAGCTCGACCGAGGCGATGCGCGACGTCACCCCGGAAAAATCTGAGGTCAAGAGCTAAGCTTTGGCAATAGGCATGCATCAATGGGTTCGAGACGGGCTTCCATTCAAAAGGGAGTGCGGCTTTCATGTTTGACATCGGTTGGATCGAGCTTTTCCTCGTTGCAATTGTGGCCCTCGTTGTTGTCGGGCCGGAAGACTTCCCGAAAATGATGCATACGGTTGGGCAGGGCCTCGGCAAAGCGCGGGGAATGTGGCGCGATGTGCAATCGGCCTTTGATCAGCTCGCCCGCGAAAGCGAGCTCGATGATTTGCGAAAGCAGTTTATCAATGACCCGTTGAAGGATGATCCAACCGCAACCCATGGCTCAAAGTCGCCAAACGGTGCAGACATTAACGCAGTCGTGGAAGCAGGAAGACCGGCAAAGTCCAAACCAAACGAAGAGCCCGTCGGTGACGCATCGGATGGAGATACTGTGGGTGCATCAATTGAGCGATGACACCCTTCGGTTTTCAACTTCGTCAAACGGGCCAGCCTCACTTGCGGGCTAAATGTACCATCAGACCAGCATGTGTGACCAAACCCGAATCGGGGAAATGAGCCAAAGATGAGCGATATCAACGACAGCGATATCAACGAGGTAGACGCAAGCAAAATGCCGCTGATGGCCCATTTGGTCGAACTGCGGCAGAGGCTCATCTATGCGTTGTTGGGCGTTGCGGTCGCCTTCGTATTTTGTTTTGTCGTGTCAGCGGAAATTTTCAACTTTCTCATGGGGCCCTATATTGCAGCGCTCGACGGGGTGAGTGGTCGGATGATTTTCACCGGCCTGCAAGACGGCTTTATGGTGAAGATCCGGATCGGTTTATTCGGTGCCGTTTGCCTCGCCTTTCCGATCATCGCAACGCAGATCTGGAAATTCGTTGCCCCGGGTCTGTATCGGCATGAAAAAAATGCTTTTGCGCCATTTTTGATCGCAACGCCGGTGCTTTTCATCATCGGTGCCGCGCTCGCCTACTATATCATCATGCCGCTTGCATGGAAGTTTCTGCTTTCCCAGGGGATCGACCTGGGTTCGAATATCCTGCCGGTCGAGCAGGAACCTGCTGTCGACAAGTATCTTGGCTTGGTCATGAAAATGGTCCTAGCCTTTGGGATTTCCTTTGAGCTTCCCGTCTG
>JBCDDR010000027.1:0-17895 GCA_039180205.1 Pseudomonadota bacterium
CAGGACGACAGCACGAAAAACAGTGATCAAGGTGTACCCCACGCCGAAAACTGCGACGCATTAACGGACCAACCGCTGTTCGATGGAAGTTTGAGCGATCAAATCTGTGCTGCGGACGCGACTGTCGCATCCGCCAAGTTCCCGTCCCCCGATATACCCATCGGTGAGCGCCTTCGCCAGGCGCGGCAATCACTGGGGCTTTCCAAAAGTGACGTGGCGTCCCGCCTCAAGCTGATGAATAGCTACGTTGAGGCGATTGAAGCTGGCACAGTTGAGGATTTACCCGCGGCTACATTTGCGCGCGGGTTCGTGCGGTCTTATGCCAGCCTTGTTAAGATAGACGAAGATGCCGCAGTCGCCGACTTTAATCTCTTGATCGGCAAGCATGGCCAAATGGCCTCTCAGCCTTTCGTTGTGCCCGAGCCGATGTTGGACTCGCGGCTGCCGGGCCACAAAGCGATTTTCGCCGGTCTCGCGCTCATGCTCATGTCTTACACCGGGTGGCAGTTCGTGGCCGTGCCCGCCAAAGCCCCGCTCGCGAGCCTTCCGATCGATCTGGTGGCAGCCTCCGACTTTTCAGACACTCCCATCGAAACGGCCAGCGCTGCCCGTCAGCCAGAGGCTCGATTTGTGAGAACAAGCGCTTCCCCCTCTTCACCATCGCTCGATCAGCCTTCCGGTAAACCAAAGGTTTTTGGTGCAAACGCGGCACGGATTGAGCGTTCAAGCGCGGCTGATGACCAAGTCTCTGACGATGTCGAAGTCGCGATTGCGGAACCCGTCGCAACGGACAAATCGTTGGCAAGCCCAGCGAGCCGATCTACCGTTTCTCCTTATCTCGTTGATGGCGCGATCTTAGCCGCCGCGCAACCGAGCCTAACCCTTTCCCATGCCTACCCGACAGCTGGCAGTGGGCGCATGGCATCTTCAGGAACGGGTTACACCGAATGGGTTGCTGAACCGCTGCTTGAGGATTTTGCGACACTCTTCGTGCCTGAGGGTGGGATGCAAGGTGAGCCGCAAGTCGCTACCCAGGCGGTTGAAGCGCTTCCAACCTCACCTGAACCAGCTGCCTATGAGCAAGAGACCGTTGCTGTCGCAAAAGTTGGCGGTTGATTGATCGCAAAAGCGCGTCAGACACCTTCGATGTCGATATGAGCAGTGCCTTCGCCATTGCGCGCTGCATATCGGAAGCGCTCCTCTGCCCACCCTGATTTTGCAGCACCATGCGCGCCATCCCGCCGAAGCGCGATGATGCCGCCGTCAAATACATAGCCTTTTTTATGGATCCGTTTCAGCGCTAACCGTGCCGCCTCATCGGGTGTATGGCCTTCACGCATAAGTTCGACCGTGTGATAGGTCGGCAGGAACCGCATCATCACGTCGCCGTTGCCGGTGGCGATTGCAGCGCCCACGTCATTATCGCAATAGGCCCCCGCCCCCGCGATCGGCGAGTCTCCCACTCGCCCGGGGAGCTTGAATGTCCGCCCGTTTGTTGAACAACCGACGCAAATATTCCCCGCCTGATCAATAGCCATCGTCCCGACGGTGTCATGCCCCTCGACCGCGGCATACTTGTCGATGGGTTCTGCTTTCCAGGCGCTTGATGCCTCGGCTTTTGCCTTCCACTCCTCCCAAACCTTGAGCGAGGCGGCGTTGGTGAGCGAAGTTTGCTCAAACCCCATTTGCTGCGCAAACGCGGTCGCGTCATCGCCAACGATGAGCGTATGTTGAGTCTCCGACATAACCTTGCGCGCGACCGAAATCGCCCGCTTGACGCGCTTCAAGCATCCCACGGCACCCACATCATGCGTGGGGCCCCACATCATCATCGCGTCGAGCGTGGTCTCGCCGACTGTGTTGGGCGAGCCGCCGAAACCGACGTAAAATTCATCAGGCAAAAGCTCGACATGATTGATCGCCGCTTCGACCGCATCGATTGCGACACCGCCGTCCGCGAGCAACCGCCACCCGACATCATTTGCACCGGGACCAAACTCCCAACTCGTCACGATAACCGGGCCGTTATGTGCCACTGTTGGTGCGGGTGTTTGCGGACGTTCATCGGAAACCGCTGCGTGAACACCGCCGGGCCGCACGCTCAGCCCCGCAAGAGCCCCACTTGCAACGGACGCACTCGCGGTACGGACAAAGTCGCGGCGGTTTAACGACTTGCTCGATTGATCGTGTGACATGGCGAGGCTCCCGGATCAGGTCTTGTGACGTGCTGATGATTAGATCACAGGGCTGCGCTCCAGGAAAGCCCCGATCTGTAAGCGGATGCCATACCCTCAAGGTGCAGCCGACTCCGAGGCCCGAACTTGAGATTGGCGACCTTGGCGCGCGTTTTGGACTTGTCATCTTGGCCAGGTTTCGCACGATAGGCATCCGGAAACTGCTGAGGAAAAGGCAATGAGATTGGCGTGGGCGGCCTTGCTGTTGGTCATAGCGACGACGTTGGTAATGGGATGGCATACCGGGGAAGATGCGGCAGGTTCTCTCGATCGACAGGGATCATTGACACTCCAGGAGGCGCTTGTCCGGATCCGCAATGGTGATGGAAATCCCGCTCTTGAGGCTGCCGGGCTGTCGATGGTGGTGTTTGATCGCAACGGCATTGTTGCCGGGGCCGCTGCCGGGTGCCGACACTTTGCCGGAGATCGCTGTTTACTGATGTCGACCGATGCCATGGCCCGGATCGCTTCCATCTCAAAGCTCGTGGCAGCAACGGCGGCAATGCGATTGGTGGAGGAGGGCAAGCTCGCGCTCGAAGGGGATATTGGCGATATGCTTGGATTTCCCGTTCGGAACCCGGCTCATCCCGATACCCCGATCACGCTGGCAAGTCTGATGAGCCACACCTCATCTTTGCGCGACGGGCGCGGGTATGCGTTGCCATTGGGGGAGAGCCTCTGGCGTGAACTATTTGATCCTGAGGGCGGCCATTTTGATACCCGCGCACCAGGGGCCTTTTTCGAATATGCCAATATAAATTTCGGTGTCCTCGCGGGCGTGATGGAAAAGGCGACGGGCGAACGGTTCGATCGGATCGTCGCGAGCGAAGTGCTCGTTCCGTTAAATATCGAGGCCGGCTTCAACTATGCGGGCGTACCGAGCGGCAAGCCGGTTGCCACGCTCTACCGCAAACTCAACAAGACCGGTGCCTATGATTCCAGAGCCGCCTGGCAAGCCCAACTCGATGGCTTTAGAACGTCGCCAGCCCTGCCTCAGCTCTATAAGGTTGACATGGCGACACCCGAACGGCTCGCGCAGTATGAGCCAGGTACGAATGGAACGGTGTTTTCGCCCCAGGGCGGTCTACGGATTTCGACCCGCGACCTCGCGCGGTTTGGTGTGGCATTATTCGGCGGCAAAGGTGCAGTTTTGAAACCGGAAACGGTCTCGCGCATGATTGGCACCGACTGGACATATAACGCTCACCCTCCCAACGGCGCTACGTTTGATGGGTTTTACAAGGCGTTTGGGCTTTCCGTACACACGATGGCCGATGCCGCGAAGACGGGGCGCACCCTCGTGGGCCATTTTGGCGAGGCCTATGGCCTGAGAAGTGCTCTCCTTTGGGACGAGGAATACGGCCAAGGCTTTGCCTACTTCATTACCGGGATGGCGAGCAACGCGCGGGAAACGCCGGGCGACGGCGATGGCCTGAGCTGGTGGGAAGCCGAGATGATCAAAGTGGGTGTTTCTGCCATAGATAAAAAGAGAGGATAAAGATGAACGTTCGTTTTGGCTTATTGGTTTTCATGTCTACCCTTGTTTCAGTGTCGGCGTTCGTACAGGCAGAGTTCTCAAACGGCCCATTGATCAAAGGCTATGGACCGAATGCTGAAATCGCTGGGCGGACGGAAATCCCCGCTGATGCCCGCTTCCAGGTTGCCTTCGATATCACCGACCAGGCGAAAGAGGGCGAAGTGAGCCGCAAGCTCGAAACCGCGGCGCGGTTTCTGAACATGCATGTCCGTGCCGGTGTGCCCGCTGACAATATCAAGCTCGCGTTAGTGATCCACAGCCGCGCCATCCATGATGTTGCAAACGAAGACTTTTGGAAACGCCATGGAAACAAGGTCAACGTCAATGCACCTCTGGTGGCTGAACTGATCAAGCATGGCGTCGAAATTCATGTGTGTGGGCAGAGTGCGGCGAATTATCAGGTCGCAACCGAAGATCTGTTGCCCGGTGTCAAGATGTCACTTTCAGCAATGACGACTCATGCGCTTCTGCAACAGCGGGGCTACACGCTCAATCCGTTCTGATCGGAAAATGCTGCGCAACATAATACCAGTTGATAAAGGCGGGTTGACGTGATCTTGCGCTCTCGCTCTGCGCCGGGAAACGTTACCGAACAAGCGCCATTCATGCTTTTCAGTGTGTGCGACATGTGATTAGAGGTCCCGCTAGGCGGCACTCTGTCGCTCACATCGCGTGCAGCCACACGAACGGGACGGGGAATACCCCTCCACACGTCTCGTCGCTCGCCCGCGCAATTTGGTGAGACTATGACCACAGAAACCAAGTTAGAGCTTCACGTCCCGGAGCCTGAATGCAGACCGGGCGATAATCCCGATTTCAGCAGTTTTGATGTTCCCATCGCGGGCGAAGTCAGACGGCCTCCCGTTGATGTCGATCCTGAAGAGATCCACGATTTTGCGTACGACATCATTCGCGTTACCGATCCAGATGGCAATGCGGTGGGCGAATGGGCAGACACGCTGACCGACGACGCGGCGCTCAAGGGTCTCAAGGATATGATGACCGTGCGCATTTTTGACCAGCGCATGCTGATGGCACAGCGGCAGGGAAAAACCAGTTTTTATATGCAGGCGCTTGGCGAAGAAGCGATCGCCTGTGCCTTTCAGGCCGCGCTCAATCCAGGCGACATGAATTTCCCCACCTATCGTCAGCAAGGTCTGTTGATTTCGGCGGATTACCCGATGCTGGATATGATGAACCAGATCTATTCAAACTCGGCTGACCCGCTGCATGGTCGCCAGTTGCCGATCATGTACTCATCAAAAGAGCATGGATTTTTTTCAATCTCAGGCAACCTCGGCACACAGTTTGTTCAGGCGGTTGGCTGGGCCATGGCGTCGGCAATTGCGGGTGATCATAAAATTGCTGCGGGCTGGATTGGTGACGGTGCAACCGCTGAATCTGATTTCCATTCTGCCATGGTGTTCGCGTCCACGTTCCGCGCGCCCGTCGTTTTGAATATCGTCAATAACCAATGGGCGATTTCAACATTTCAAGGCATCGCACGCGGACGCGCTGCGACGTTTGCGTCGCGCGGGCTGGGCTTCGGCATCCCCTCGCTCAGGGTTGATGGAAACGATTATCTCGCCGTTCATGCGGTATCCAAATGGGCGACTGAACGCGCGCGGTCGGGCCTTGGTCCAACGTTGATTGAATTTGTGACATACCGGGCAGGGCCACATTCGACATCGGATGATCCTTCAGGGTATAGGCCCAAGCAGGAGTCAGCGCTGTGGCCGCTTGGTGACCCCGTTAAGCGCCTCGAAACCCATCTGATAAGCAGAGGATTGTGGAGTGCCGAGCGCACCACCCAGGCGGAAGCCGAGATTGAAAGCGAGGTCATCCGCATTCAGAAAGAGGCCGAGGCCAACGGCACTTTGCATGATGGCCCGCACCCCAGCGTGAAAAATATGTTCGACGATGTTTATGCGGAGCTGCCAAGCCACCTGATCCGCCAGCGCAAGGAGGCAGGTATCTGATGGCACGCAAAACAATGATCGAGGCGATCCGCGACGCCCAGGATATCTGCATGGAGCAGGACGAGCGCGTTGTGGTATTCGGCCAGGACGTCGGCTATTTCGGCGGGGTCTTCCGCTGTACCAAGGGTTTGCAGGAAAAGTATGGGCGGCACCGCTGTTTCGACACACCCATCAATGAAAGTGGTATTGTCGGCGCTGCGGTCGGCATGGGTGCATATGGCCTAAGGCCGTGCGTCGAAATCCAGTTTGCCGACTATATGTATCCCGCCTACGACCAACTTGTTTCCGAGGCGGCACGTCTGCGTTTCCGCTCTGATGCAGACTTTATTGCTCCGCTGACTGTGCGCATGCCAACGGGTGGCGGCATTTATGGCGGGCAAACCCACTCGCAAAGTCCCGAGGCGCTCTTTGCCCATGTTGCGGGCCTGAAAACGGTGATCCCATCCAACCCCTATGACGCCAAGGGTATGTTGATCGCCTCGATCGTGGATGATGACCCGGTTGTGTTTCTGGAACCCAAACGGCTTTATAACGGGCCCTTTGATGGGCATCATGACCGCGCTGTCACGCCCTGGTCGAAACACCCGTTGGGCGAAGTGCCCGATGGTCATTACACCGTCGACCTGGGAAAAGCCGCCATCCGTCGCGAAGGCAGCGAGGTAACCGTGATCACATACGGCACGATGGTGCATGTATCGCTTGCGGCGGCGGAAGAGACTGGCATCGATGCCGAAGTCATCGACCTGCGTTCGATTGTGCCGATGGACCTCGATACGATTGCGGCCTCAGTTCGGAAAACCGGGCGCTGCGTTGTCGTTCATGAAGCAACGCGCACCTGCGGGTTTGGGGCAGAACTTGTGACGCTGATTGCAAACCATTGTTTTTACAGCCTGGAAGCCCCACCTGCCCGGGTCACGGGCTATGATACACCCTATCCCCACGCGCAGGAGTGGGATTATTTTCCCGGTCCAAAACGTGTGGGTGACGCCCTGAAACAAGCGATGGAGCCAGCCTGATATGGGCGTTCATGTGATCAAGATGCCAGACATCGGCGAAGGTGTCGCGGAAGCCGAACTTGTCGAATGGGATGTTGAGGTCGGCGCCGTTGTCAAGGAAGACGATATCATCGGCAGTGTGATGACCGATAAGGCGACGGTAGAAATCCCTGCCCCTAAAGAAGGCAAGATTATCTGGTTCGGGGCCGAAGTTGGTGAAATTGTCGCCGTTGGTGCGCCGATTGTCCGTCTGGAGGTTGAGGGCGAGGGCAATGTGAAACCGGGTGAGGATGAGGTCGCATCGGCGGCTCCCCCCGCCCCAGCTCCGGCCCAGGAACCTGCGACGCAAACAACCGCTGAAACAAAGCCTGTGGTCGCCCCCGTTGCGGCAAAGCCCGCACCGAAGCCCACAGCGCGCCCGACCTTTCAAAAACCCCTCGCCGGAGGCGCATTACCGGCTACCCCGCGCCGCGCGCCGGGCGAAAAGCCGCTGGCTCCGCCTTCGGTTCGAAAGCGTGCTGCCGAGGCGGGCGTTGACCTGCGCCGCGTTGCCGGGTCTGGACCTGCCGGTCGCATTACGCACGAGGATCTCGAACAATATCTCTCCGCAGGGGGAAGTGACGCAGCCCCGGCGAGCGGAGGACGCGTGCCTGATATGTCGGTGCGAGAAATCAAGGTTATCGGCCTCAGGCGGAAAATTGCCGAGCAGATGGCCACCGCCAAGTCGCGTATTCCCCACATAACCTACGTCGACGAGATTGACGTGACCGCGCTCGAGGACCTGCGCACACGCCTTAACGATACGCGAAATGACGGTCAGGTGAAGCTCACGCTTCTGCCTTTTCTGATGCGGGCGATGGTCAGGGCGATCGAAGAGCAGCCGCAGATGAATGCCCGTTTCGATGATGACGAAGGGATCATTTATCAGTCCGGCGGGATGCATATGGGTGTTGCCGCGCAAACCGACAATGGCCTCGTTGTTCCCGTTGTTCGCCACGTCGAGGCCTTATCGCTGCGCGCGTGTGCCTCCGAACTTGTGCGGCTTGCCGAAGCCGCCAAAGCCGGTACCGCGAAACGCGACGAGCTTTCGGGCTCAACCATTACGATTACATCGCTCGGCAAGATGGGTGGGATTGTGACGACGCCGGTGATCAACTATCCTGAGGTCGCGATTGTCGGTGTAAACAAGATCAGGACGCTACCGACTTGGATTGATGGTGAATTTGTGCCGCGAAAAATGATGAACCTGTCGTCGAGCTTTGACCATCGGGTTATAGACGGGTGGGACGCTGCCGTCTTCATTCAACGGATCAAAGGGCTTCTGGAAAGCCCGGCCACTATTTTTATTGAGGACTAAATGTCTGACATTTCATGCAAATTATTGATCGTCGGTGCAGGGCCAGGGGGCTATGTCGCCGGTATTCGCGCCGGTCAGCTGGGCGTTGATACCGTTGTTGTGGACGCAAAGGCCTTGGGCGGGACATGCCTGAATGTGGGTTGCATCCCGTCGAAAGCGCTGATCCATGCCGCTGATGAATTTGAAAAGGCCAATCACTTCGCGCATCAGAACGCGCTTGGTATCTCAAATAGCGCACCCGAGATCGATCTCAGAAAAACCGTGGCGTGGAAAGATGGCGTTGTCAGCCAGCTGACCGGCGGCGTTGGCGCGCTTTTGAAAAAAGCGAAGGTCACAGTCGTCCCCGGTTGGGCAAAATTTATCGACGGTAAGACCGTGCGTGTCGAGGGAGAAGACGGCACAACCACAATCCATGCCGAGACGATCTGTATTGCCACGGGGTCGGCCTCGACCGAGCTTCCCAATCTGCCCTTTGGCGGGGATATCCTCTCTTCGACCGAAGCACTTTCGATGCCTGAGGTGCCCAAAAGCCTCGCTGTCGTCGGTGCCGGTTACATCGGGCTGGAGCTTGGCATGGCCTATGCCAAGTTCGGCAGCAAAGTGACCGTGGTTGAACTTCAGGACCGTATCCTGCCGCTATACGATAAAGAGCTGACAAAGCCCGTCGCCAACCGCCTCAAAGACCTTGGTATCGACGTTAAACTCGGCTTCAAGGCTGCAAGCCATGCGGACGGTCAGCTGAAGATTACAAATGTGAACGGCGATACTGAAGAGGTCGATGCCGCCAAAGTGCTCGTCACGGTTGGGCGTCGCCCGGCAACTGAAGGCCTGGGCCTCGAAAACCTTGTGCTCGATATGGATGGGCCATTCATTAAAGTTGATGAACGCTGCCAAACAACCATGGCGGGCGTTTATGCGATTGGCGATGTGACGGGTGAACCGATGCTGGCGCACCGGGCCATGGCGCAGGGCGAGATGATTGCGGAGATCATCGCTGGCGAGGGGCGCGTGTGGGACAAGGTGGTGATACCTGCGATCTGCTTTACCGACCCCGAGATCATCAGCGCGGGCCTGTCGCCGGATGATGCGAAGAATGCCGGGATCGACGTTGTGACCGCGAGCTTCCCATTTGCCGCGAATGGCCGCTCGCTTTCCATGGAGCGCAGCGATGGATTTGTGCGCGTGGTCGCCCGCAAGGACAACCATCTGATCCTGGGGCTCCAGGCAGTGGGCAAGGGCTGTGCCGAGCTTGCCTCAACATTCGGAATCGCCATGGAGATGGGCGCGCGTCTCGAAGATGTTGGCGGCACGATCCACGCGCATCCCTCGCAAGGGGAAGCTTTGCAAGAAGCCGCACTCAGGTCGTTGGGAAGTGCGCTCCATATCTGATCGCGGCTGAATATAGCAATCCATTTGGCGCGCAGATGATCGATTGGGGCGACAGGTCGCATTGATATTCGCCTGACACCGCCAATCTACGGTCTAGATTATGTGTGTGGATAAGTGGAGACGCCCAGATGGCAAATATTGGAAGCGCAAGCGAACGACCGCTCGACGAACACCGCGCCCCCGAGGGCATGAGTGATAAAATCGCATTTGGATTTGTCAAAGCACTGAGGTTCGTCGCCGACAAATTTTTTGCCGGGCGTTATGGCCACCGCGCCGTGGTACTTGAAACAGTAGCGGCTGTGCCCGGTATGGTTGGCGGGCTTTTACAACACCTAAAGGCGATCCGGCATATCCGCGATGACGGCAATTGGGTGCGTACGCTGCTTGATGAAGCCGAAAACGAGCGTATGCACCTGATGACGTTTATCCATATTGCTCAACCATCATGGTTCGAGCGCATGGTGATTATGGTGACGCAGGCGATTTTCTATAACGCCTACTTTTTTCTCTACCTCTTTGCGCCGCGCACGGCCCACCGGGTCGTCGGCTATTTCGAGGAGGAGGCCGTGATCAGCTACACGCAATATCTTGAAGAAATCGACGCCGGGCGTCACGAAAATGTCCCGGCCCCTGAAATCGCCATCGACTACTGGAAGCTGGAACCAAACGCGCGGTTACGCGACGTCGTGATTGCCGTGCGCGCCGATGAGGCTGGCCATCGTGACGTCAACCATGCGTTTGCGGATGTTTTGGATCGGAAAAAAACTGAAGAGGAACTTGCTGAAATCATCGGCTGATGATTTCAGTCGGTCTCTGATTGTAGGAACAGTTTGATCAGTGTCGGCTGATCGGGCAACCCGGTTTGTTTAAGCCCCATTTCCTTTTGAAATGCCAGAATGGCGGTTTTTGTACCCGGTCCAAATTGGCCATCGGCGCCGCCGGTATCGTGCCCCAAATCGGTCAATCTGTTCTGGGCGCGCATCAGTATATCGCTATAAATCGGCAGACCTTTTCCGGTTTCGTTTTCGCCGACCAGGATCAGCTCTGAACGCGCGTCGAGCCGCTGCGGCCCCAGCGTATTCGCGACCTTTACGAGTGCTTGGTAAAAGGTCTTTTCCGGGTTCTTGCGGCAGTAGCTTGCGGTGATCGCGGCCAACAAATCAGACCGTTGCCAGGGGACGAGGTCAAACGTGTCTTCCTCATAGGTATTCATCGCGGTGATGAACCCCTCCATCCATCCGCCGAACATAAAATAATCCTGGCTCCGTTCTTCACGAGCCTTGAGAAAGCGTTCGCACGAAGCAATGCCCGCGCCTTTGACTGCGATTTGACCGTCGGCATCGGCCGCAAACGCCTGCGGCGTGACAAGGAAGACGCTCAAAAGCACAGCACAGCATCTAAGAAACAAAGGCTTCATTCTCGAAATCCTCAACATACCAGGGCGGGTTGTGGGAAACATCCGCCGATGTTCGGCCAGGCAACGCTACCGATATTCTCATTTACAAAACATTGAGGCGGCGGTCGCCATTGTGGGAACCGCCGCCTCGATAAATGACCAAGCCGTCAGGCGCGTTGACGCCGGCGCATTGCGATCCCAACGACAGCAAGACCGAGCAAGCCGAGCGCACCCGGGGCGGGTACGTCGGTCACTTCTAATGCGGTGATCCGGCCTTCGCCGCCTTCAGAATAGTCTGCGGCGGAAATCACACCGTTGAGCCCTTCAGTGATGAAGTTGAAGAGCGCTTGCTGGTAGGAAATGCCAAGATTGGAGAACTCAATGCCAAGGTCGGCGAACGGATAGCTGTCGCCGCCGCGCGCCAGGAAATCCACCGTGACCAGGTCGAACACACCGTCGAATAGAAATTCACCATCGAGGTAGATCGGGGTGCCATCGGCAAGTGTGATCTCAACCACGCGCGAACCCGCCTCCGCTTCAGGATCATAGGCGAAGTTAATGCCGCTGATTTGCGCGAACCGACCGGACGTAAACTCAACCGCACCAACCGCATGATCGAGAATCGTGAGCAGGTCCTGCGGCGTTACATCGTTGATCACCGACAGGAAGTTGGTGAATGGCAAAATATCGAAGGTATCGAGTTCGGAGATTTCACCAACCGGAATGACATTATTGTTGCGGATCCCGCCACCGTTCGCGAGGCCGATCACGGCGTCGCCAGTCAGCAAGGACACGCTCTCGTCGCCCGCAGCAACCTGTTCGGCCTGCCACACAAAGGCATCGGTAATCAGGTTTCCAAGGTTCGTCTCTTGCGTCCGGATATTGCCGCGCACCCCATCAAGGCCAACCTCAGAGGTCGCGATGACGTTTGTTGCCAGGGCATCGATCGCGGCTTGCACCGGACTTACCACATTGTTGAGGATATCGGCATCACCCTCGACCCCGGTCACGAGAACAGGTCCCGACTGATCCGAAATCGACAGCAGATTGCCGTCACCGTCGAATTCGATATCGAGCACGCCCAGATAGCGGTATTCGCCCTGGGTTGTGACGACGGGCACGCCATTGACCAGCAACGGATAAGGTCCATCGGGCTCGGGATTGAGGACATCGCCTTCGTTGGCGAGGAATTCGTCACCACCACCGGCAATCGCCACGTCAACGCCGTTGAGCTGTTCGAGAACCGCGATATCGGTATCGATGCCCTGAAGGTGGCTTACAAAAATAATCTTGTTCACGCCCGCGTCGGTAAGCGCGTCGATCTCGCCCTGGACGCTGCTGACAACCTCGCCGATTTCAACATCACCAGGCGAGGAAATGGACGCCAGCGCCTCGGTTGTCGCACCGACAATGCCGTACTGTTCACCATCGCGCTCGATGATTGTGCTTTTGCGAATGCGCCCCTGATCCACTAGGTTCTGCAGGTTGGCCTCGCCAGCGAAATCGAGGTTTGCCGAAAGGTAGGGAATTTCGGCGTCCACGCTGTCGATAAAATCGGCGAGAATGTCGGGGCCAAAGTCGAAGTCATGGTTTCCAAGGACGATCGCGTCATAGTTGATCGCGTTCAAAACCTGGGCATCATAAAAAATGCCGTCGCTCAGGCTTGCGTTAAATTCCGGGCCAGCCAGAAAATTATCGCCCGATGAAAGCGTAATCACGTCGCGATCGGCAGACTCACGCTCAGCGCGGACTTGGTTCACGATGGTCACAAAACGTGCGGCACCACCGAACTCTTCAAGCCCCGATCCTGCGTTTATCAATTGCGATTCACCATCGTTATTGTGGAGAATCGTAAGCGAAGCGGCTGAAACCACACTGGGCAGAGCAGCCACGCCCAAGAGAAGCATTGATGTCGACAAAAGTGCGCCGCGCACAGGTCGATAAGTGCGAAATGTCATTGAAGGAACCCCCATACATAAACCAACTTCGCGTTGAACAATTGTACCAGATCACGATCACCTCACGGGATCGTGACTGATCCCCGATGGGTTAAATTTCGTTAATTACGTTCCGATGACGCCTGTATGACATTTCGTGTAACCTAGTCGATCGCCGCACATTTTTCAGTTTCGGGTTCGAACTCGGGATTGAGGTCGCACCTCCTGAACGTGTCTCGCAACGCGCCGAGTGGATTGACTCTGACATTTGGTACTCTGTGATAGGGGAGACCCACATCCAGATCTTAGAGTCGGTAAATCCACTCGAAACAATATTCAAGCGAGTGGTTCTTTGGGCTGAAACAGATAGAGGCAGATAAGCTGAAACGAGATGCATCTGTTTCAGCCGAACCACTAGCCCACATGTTTCATTTTGGTTTTGGCCCCAAAACGGTGTATCCAGTCTCACAGTCGAGGGGGAATGCACGATGGCCATTTCACGAACACTTTTGACGCTCATTTGTGCGGGGGTTTTGTTTGGATGCGATGCACCGACATCGACCCCGCAAGATCAGTCTTCAAACGAAACCGACCAAAACCCGCTGGAATTGAAAGAGAATTCTGTTCGCTATGAATTTTACCGCAACGCCGCGGCTGAGCTGACTTACAATCATGTGGTTTTTCTTCTCGACCCCATGCTCTCGAATAAGGGGGCGCTCCCGTCTTTTGCGAACATCGCGCCAAACCCGCTTGTCGACCTCCCCAAGCCAAAAGACGAAATCGTTGCCGGTATTGATGCTGTGATCGTCGGCCATATGCACCGCGATCATTTTGATGAGGCGGCGGCCATGATGCTGCCCAAAGAGATCCCGATTTTCACCCCCGACAACGAGGCCCCGGTGATCCCCACCGATCCCAAAAACCCTGTTCAGACATTCAAAGAGCAACTGGCGCGCTTCGGGTTTACCAATGTCACAACGATTGAAGATGGCGAGCGGACGCAGGCGACATTCGCTGGGGTGACCCTGAAACAGGAGTTTGCCCAGCATGGCCGCGGAATCCTTCCCAAGTTTCTGGGCGGTGTGAACGGGATTATCTTTGAGGCTGCCGACGCCCCCACAATTTATTGGACCGGGGACAGCATTCTGGATGCAGAGGGTCGCGTGGAAGAAATCCTCACCCGATATCAGCCCGATATCGTGATTGCGCATACCGGCGGCGCGGTGATTGATACGCTTTCGCCCGATCCATTGATGATGGATACCGGCCAGGCGATCCGTTTTTTTGAAGCGGCCCGCGCGGCAAACCCCGACGTCCGCATCATCGCGGTCCACATGAATGCGCTTGACCACTGTTTTACGACGCGCGAGGAACTCCGCGAAGCGCTCGATATGCGCAATGACGGCCTCGGCACCATCGTCGATATTCCGCGCGAAGGCGATGTGCTTCGGTTTTGAATGCGCCAAACGGGGTGCGTTCGCCCCAGGCGTGGGCATACGGCGAAGCGAACGGGCGTGACCTTCGGCTCGGCTCAATTCCACGATAGGCATCTCGGATTGAGAAAGCGGCTGACAAGCGAAAAATGACTTAACTTCATCGACCGGCCGCTTGCGCTTAGCGCATCACGCAACGTCGTGAAAATGGGAGATTTATATGAAAGTGATCATCGCCATGCTCGCAGTCGTGGGGTTAGCCTTTGGCGGGGCTCTCGCTGCGTCAGATCCCGTGTTCAAGGTTCCGTCCAATCCGGATCAAAGTCTTACCTCGACGAATTTGAACCTGTCCACCGAGCGGTTCTTGCGTGCCTATTTTGCCGAAGATCTCGAGCAACGCCGATTTGCGGAAATGTATCTTGCGGGCATTTTGGATGCGTCCGAGGGTGTGCAGTGGTGCAGTTATAGCCGCGCATTGCCCCATATCCTTGAGGAAATGGCGATTTCGAGTCTTCAAGAGGCGATGCAAAAACGCCCACAAGACCGCGCCGCCCGAGCGATCGTATCAAAGATACAATCGACATTCCCCTGCGAGAGGTAATCCATAAGCGGCACCGGCGCGCAGCCTTGGGGCGGAGCGGAGCTGGAGAGGGTCAGCGGCCGTCCAGGCGCCCACCTCCGAACAAAGTGCGCAAGGACACGAGGCCGAACTTGCGCTCTCACTGATGGAGCGGATGGGGTCCCACGCCACTGCCGTGCTGGCCTCCAAACTCAATTCCTGAGGCAACGCTCAGCCCAGCCAAATGAACGCCTTGAGAAAAGCAGCTGCCGCCTGATCGAGAGGCGGTCAACATGGATGACAAAATCTTCTTGGATGCTGCTATCGAACAGCTTTCCAAAGAAACGCGGGCAGCGGCAGCTGCTTGTGCGTCAGCGGCAATCGCTCTCGACCGGCCATTGGTCCCGCGCGAGATCACAGAAATCGCTAAAGCACTGGGCGCTAGGCCTGCTCCGGTGTTGGCATTGATGGGTTGGCTAACGGCGAAAGAAGATCGCCCAAACCGCAGAGCCTATTTCAGTGTTTTCAACGGTATCGGTAAGCCGAACCGGCCCACTGACCGAGAGGTGATGTTCGGCTTCGCAATATCCAAGACGGTTGCGCGTCAAGCATCGCAAGAACTGTCTTAAAGCTAACTTCCGTCGTATCACGACTCTTGGAGTATGCTGAGCTCAGCTACGCTTCATCGAACACTTATGATTCTTTTATTAAAAGACGCATAAGTCTTGAACTTCAAGAATCAGTCACCATTTGTCTGTCACTTGAGCGGAGTTATAGACAATGGACACCGAAAAATCGGCAGCTGACGAATTTGCTGCGATCAAAAAAGTACATGATGAATTAGAGCCACTTTCACCAGAGGCTCGATCACGCGTTTTGAACTACTTGGTCAATCTTCTCGAGATTGACCTACAAGGTGCGTTACCGAAGGTTGCCCACGCTGACACTAGCAGCAGTAAGGCAGGAGCTGAAGACGCGCCCGGGGAATTCGATTCATTCGCGGAGCTTTTCGATAGTGCAGAACCCAGCACGAATGCTGACAAGGCACTTGTTGCAGGATATTGGCTCCAGAATTTCGAGGGTCATGAAGCCTTCGACTCACAGTCAGCAAATTCACTTCTAAAAAACTTGGGCCATGGATTGGCGAACGTCACTGCCGCATTGACATCGCTAAAAGAGCAAAAGCCAGCGCTGGTTCTTCAACTAAAAAAGAGCGGGTCAAGCCAACAGTCTCGCAAGACCTACAAAGTCACTGTGGCGGGTTCTAATGCGATCAAGAACATGATCGGGGAAAGTGGTGCAGCATGACCAAGCGTCGAGTGAAATTGAAACTTGGGCTGGCGGAAGTCGAGATCGAAGGAGATCAAGACGAACTACATGAAGAGGCGCTCGATATCCTCAATCGTATGGTGAAACTGGTACCCTCCGACCATACTGTGGAAGCAGCTCCGCAATCTATCGAGCGCCAAGATGCTCGCGTCCTTGAGGACAACTCGGCTGGCGTTACCACAACTAGAGCATACGACTTCTCTGTCGAAACACTAATTACACACATGAGGTGCGAGAGCGCTGCAGATGTTATTGAGGCGGCCTGCACCTATCTGCACTTCGTTGAAGAGAAGCCTGAGTTTGGTCGATCAGGCATTTTAGAAGCTACGAAACTTGCCACAGCTTACTACAAAGAGACTATTCGAACCAACCTGACCCACACCCTGAAATCGTTAGTTAAAAGCGGCAAACTTCTGGGGCGATCATCTGGAAAGTATGCGCTGTCCATGGATACTAGAAATAAGGCACTGAAGAATCTTGCTGAACTTAGATGATCTTAAGCGTTTGCTGCATAAAGAGTTGGATGCGACCGACAAGTTATTGATCTTGCTTTCCTCAATGGAAGCGAGTTGCCAAATAAAAGATTTGAAAGACCGCGCAACTCAAGCGGGATTCAGGGTCCCGAAAGGTTGGAACGTATCATCACTTTTGTCGCGATCAAAAGGCAAAGCGATCCGAACTCCCACTGGGTGGGAATTGTCTGACACAGGAAAAGAGCATCTTGCAAACATCGGAGTGGTTTCCGGAAATCCCGCCGTCCATCGGGTTGCGCGAGAACTCAGGCAGCATGCCTCAGCTATCTCTAGTGATCGGGTTCGAGAGTTTGTTCAAGAGGCGATTAGCTGTCACGAAGCGAAGCTGTATAGATCGGCGGTAGTCATGTCCTGGTTAGGCGCAGTAGCTGTCTTGCACGAGGAAGTAGTTGGAAATCATCTTGCTACATTTAACGCCGAAGCAAACAGACGGAATTCAAGGTGGAAGCCTGCAAAGACTTCTGATGATTTAGGCCTTATGAAGGAAACTGATTTTTTAGATATATTACAGGCAATCTCCGTCATTGGGAAAAACGTGAAGAAAGATCTTGTCCAGTGCTTGGACCGGCGAAATGGTTGCGGCCATCCGAACAGCTACAAGCTCGCCGAAAACACGGTGGCAGCGCACGTCGAGACGCTCATGCTCAACGTTTTCTCAAAATTTGGAACCTGAACTTGTTAAAGGCTATCACCGCAAGGCAATGCCTCAGACCACGAATGTGACCCGCAAGGTATCCTTTAAAGTTACCTGGAAGTTACTCGGCCAGAAATCCCGCCAGAGGCGGTTATCTTAACTCCCTGAATTATCTTAAGAAATCTGGAGCGGGCGATGTGCTCGCATCTAATGTGAAAATCATTTATAATCAATGGTATAGAAAATTAGAGAGGCAGATTTGACGCACAAAATGGCGTACATTTTAGCGCACAAAATTTTTCCCACGCCGGTTTATCTGCAAGTCCATATGTCTTTAATTCAATGCCTGTACGCAAGGAAACGGAGTCAAGCGCCTCGAATTCAGTCCTGTATCAAGCTCAGGACCGCTTCATCCTCTTCCTGCATTTCAGGCATTCTTGGGTGTGGGTTCAACGGTTCGTCGCAACACTTTAGTTTTTGAAAGAAACTGGAGTGCCCGCCATGAAGTATCGTCGTCGGATTATTTATTCTGCCGCTCAACGCGCTGAGATCTGGGATCGTTGGCAACGCGGGGAGTCGATGA
>JBCDDR010000028.1:0-17789 GCA_039180205.1 Pseudomonadota bacterium
ACGGACGAAGTTTCGCAAAGCCCATAAGGGGCGGATCCATGGGAAAGCCAAGGGCGGTACCGATTTGAATTTTGGTGCCTATGGTTTGAAGGCGATGGAACCTGGTCGGATTACCGCGCGCCAGATTGAGGCAGCGCGGCGGAGCATGACCCGGCACATCAAACGGGCCGGTAAGATCTGGATCAGGATTTTTCCTGATGTTCCGGTCTCATCGAAACCGACAGAGGTTCGTATGGGGAAAGGGAAGGGGTCGCCCGAATTTTGGGCGGCGCGTGTAAAGCCCGGGCGGATTATGTTTGAGATGGACGGCGTCCCGCCCGAGCTGGCGAAGGCGGCGTTCGAGCGCGCAGCTGCGAAGCTGCCGATCCGGACCCGTGTTGTGGTTCGTCCGGGCGAGTCGAGCCAGTAGGGCGTTTGGTGCCTGGCAGATGTGAATGCCAGCTTGTGTAAATGAATGAAGCGAGACCCAAATGAAAGCGTCTGATCTTGTCGGTAAGAGCCCTGATGAGCTGAACGATATGATCGTTCAGTTGAAGAAAGAACAGTTCAACCTGCGTTTTCAGCAGGCGACTGGGCAGATGGAAAATACGGCGCGTATGCGCCAAATTCGTCGCGATGTGGCGCGTATCAAGACGGTTCAGGCGCAAGCCGGAGCGCAGTCGGCCTCTTAAGCGATTGCTGAGATTTAGCCGTCGGGGACATCCGACGGATTGAAGGAAAGAGATATGCCAAAGCGAATTTTGCAGGGCACAGTGGTTTCAGACGCGAACGACAAGACCGTTGTGGTTCTCGTTGAGCGTCGGATGCGGCACCCGCTCTACACGAAGACAATTCGTCGTTCGAAGCGGTTCCATGCCCACGACCCTGAAAACACGTTCAAGACCGGGGACATGGTGCGGATTGAAGAGTGTCGGCCGATTTCGAAGAATAAAAGCTGGCGGGTGCTGGAAAAATCCGAGGCCTAACCGCGTAGGTGAATATGTTTGGCGCGCCGTCCCGATGTTCGGTGGGGCGTGAATAGAGTGATGACGACGGCAAGGCGGGTGAACCGCTCGGTTGCCGGATGACGGATTAAGGACAGAGCCATGATCCAGATGCAAACCAACCTGGAGGTCGCTGATAACTCCGGCGCGAAACGGGTGCAGTGCATTAAGGTGCTCGGCGGATCGAAGCGCAAGACCGCGGGCGTGGGCGATATCATTGTTGTGAGCGTGAAAGAGGCGATTCCTCGGGGTCGCGTCAAAAAAGGTGATGTGCATCGCGCGGTGATTGTGCGGACGGCGAAAGAGGTGCGGCGCCCTGATGGGTCATCAATCCGCTTCGACACCAACGCTGCCGTGCTGGTGAACAAAAACCACGAACCAATCGGTACGCGGATCTTTGGCCCGGTTGTGCGCGAGCTGCGAGCACGCAAGCATATGAAAATCATTTCGCTTGCACCGGAGGTGTTGTGATGGCGAGCAAGTTCAAAAAAGGCGATAAGGTCATTGTGTTGACGGGTCGCGATAAAGGGAAACGCGGTGAGATTTTGCGCATGCTCCCTGAAAAAGGGCGCGCGATTGTGTCAGGTGTGAATGTGGTGAAGCGCCATCAGCGCGCAACCCAGGCGGGTCCCGGCGGCATTCAATCGAAGGAAGCGCCGATCGATCTTTCGAATATTGCAGTTGAAGACCCGAAGTCCGGTGATGCCACACGGGTTGGGTTTAAGTTTCTCGAAGATGGGCGCAAGGTTCGCTTTGCAAAGGCCTCCGGAGAGGTGATTGATGTCTGAGAATACAAATTATACGCCGCGCCTGCGCACGCACTACGATACGGTCGTTAAACCGGCTCTGCAGGAACAGTTCGGCTACAAGAATGTCATGCAAGTGCCCAAGCTCGAGAAGATCGTGATTAATATGGGTGTGGGTGACGCCGTTCAGGACAAGAAAAAAATCGATGCCGCGCTTGCCGACATGCAGGCGATCGCCGGCCAAAAACCGGTGGTGACGCGCGCGAAAAAGTCAATCGCTGGCTTTAAGTTGCGTGAAGGCATGCCGATTGGCTGCAAGGTTACGCTGCGGGCCAACCAGATGTATGAGTTCTTGGACCGACTGGTGACGATTGCGCTTCCGCGGGTTCGAGACTTTCGCGGTGTCAGCGCCAAGAGTTTTGATGGCCGCGGTAACTATGCAATGGGCCTGAAAGAACAGATCGTGTTTCCGGAGATCAACTACGACAAGATCGATACCATCCGGGGCATGGATATCATTATTTGTACAACGGCGGGCACCGATGATGAGGCGCGCTCGTTACTCAAGGGCTTCAATATGCCCTTCCGGCAATAAGCGCCGTTTGACAATCAACCTTAGACGGCGAGACGGAGAGAATTGACATGGCGAAAGTAAGTGCCATCGAAAAGAACGAAAAGCGGAAGCGGATGGTCGCAAAATACGCGGCCAAGCGTGAACGGCTGAAGGCGATTGCTGCTGATGAAAGCGTGGATGATGATGAGCGTTTCCTGGCGCGGCTGAAACTCGCCGAACTGCCGCGAAATTCAGCCCCGACGAGGGTGCGCAACCGCTGCGGCGTTACGGGACGCCCGCGTGGATATTATCGCAAATTTGAAATGTCGCGCATTGCATTGCGCGAGCTTGCTTCACACGGGAAGATTCCCGGCGTGACAAAGTCGAGCTGGTAGGGGGGACGAAACGCGATGTCTATGAGTGATCCCTTAGCGGATATGTTGACCCGGATACGTAACGGTCAGCGTGCAAATAAAATGTCAGTGCGGTCGCCCGCTTCGAAGTTGCGCAAGCGCGTTCTCGATGTGTTGCAGCGCGAAGGCTACATCCGCGGATATGAAGAAGAGGCGAATGATCGGGGCTTTCAGGAGATCCGTATCGAGCTGAAGTATCATGATGGCGGGCCGGTGATACAGGATATTGCCCGGGTTTCGAAGCCAGGTCGTCGTGTTTACATGGGGGTGGAAGATCTGCCTCGCGTTCAGAACGGGTTGGGCATTTCGATTGTTTCTACGCCGAAAGGTGTCCTGTCTGACGCCGAAGCGCGCTCAAGCAATGTTGGCGGTGAGGTTTTGTGCACGGTCTTTTAGGCTGGCGCAACCAAAGGGTACAGATGATCAGCGGTCCAATGTGATCGTGGGTGAAATAAGAGGACGTGACGATGTCGCGAATTGGAAAAAAGCCTATCGGTGTGCCCTCGGGCGTAACGGTTGAGGTCAAGGATAGCGAACTTTCGGTCAAAGGACCGAAGGGCCTGCTCTCCATGGCATTGCTTGATCAGGTCAAAGTGAATGTCGAAGATGGGCAGATCGCGGTGTCGCCGGTCAACAAAACCAAAGAGGCGCGATCAACCTGGGGCATGCAGCGCACGCTGATTTCAAACCTCGTCGAGGGCGTGACATCGGGTTTTACGAAAAAGTTGGAAATCACCGGGGTTGGATATCGCGCTCAGGTCAAGGGTAAGGTGCTCAATCTGCAGCTCGGTTTCAGCCATGATATCGACTTTCCCATTCCAGAGGGGGTCGACATTAAAACCCCTGATCAGACGACGATCGAGATTTCGGGAATCGATAAACAAAAAGTGGGTCAGGTAGCGGCGGTGATCCGTGGGTACCGACCACCTGAGCCCTATAAGGGTAAAGGGGTACGCTACGCGGGCGAATATATCTTCCGCAAAGAAGGCAAGAAGAAATAGGACGGCTGGGTCATGTCGAAACACAATAGTCTTTTCGCGAAGCGGCGCCAACGTGCGCGGACACGGCTTCGCCAGCGTGCTGGTGAACGTCCACGTCTTTCGGTTCATCGGTCATCGAAGCACATGTATGCGCAGATCATTGATGATGTCTCCGGACGCACGCTCGCGGCGGCCTCAACGCTCGACAAGGATTTGCGGAGCGGTACGGGTGCCACATGTGAAAATGCTGCGAAGGTTGGTGAGCTGATTGCCAAGCGCGCAACCGATGCCGGGGTCGAGACGGTGGTGTTTGATCGTGGCGGATTTATCTATCATGGCCGGGTCAAAGCCCTGGCAGAGGCAGCCCGTGAGGGCGGCCTGAAGTTTTAAGCTGGTTTGAGGAAGGGCTCAGCATATGGCACGTGGTGATCGAGACGACCGCCAAGAGAGCGAACTGATTGAAAAGCTGGTCCACATCAATCGCGTTGCGAAGGTTGTGAAAGGTGGTCGCCGATTTGGGTTTGCGGCCCTCGTGGTTGTCGGCGACGGCCAGGGCCGTGCTGGATTCGGCCACGGGAAGGCGCGCGAGGTGCCTGAGGCCATTCGGAAGGCGACCGACGCAGCGAAGAAGACCATGATCCGCGTCCCGCTGCGCGAAGGCCGTACCTTGCACCATGACATCAAAGGTCGACACGGTGCAGGGAAGGTGTTTTTGCGCTCTGCAGTCCCCGGGACGGGAATCATTGCTGGTGGCCCCATGCGCGCGGTTTTTGAGTCGCTGGGTGTTCAGGATGTGGTTACCAAATCAATGGGGTCGAACAACCCATACAACATGATCCGCGCGACGTTTGATGCGCTTCGCAACCAAACATCACCAAAGCACGTGGCGATGAAACGCGGCATGAAAGTAACTGAAATCAATGCGCGGCGTGATGGTGAAGTGGCTTCTGCGGCGGCGCAAGAGGTAGCTGAAGCCTAATCCACAAGGCGAGTGGTTTTTCAGGCGAGACATTTTAGCTCACGCGCACGACGCGCGAGCAGCGGAGATTGGAAAAAACGATGGCAGAGAAAAAAACCATTCGGGTAACCCAGATTGGAAGCCCGATCCGTCGTCCGAAGGATCAGCGCCAGACGCTTGTGGGCCTTGGTTTGAATAAGATGCATAAAACGCGTGAGCTCGAGGATACACCCGCTATCCGGGGGATGGTGAAGAAAGTTCATCATCTGGTGCGGGTCGAAGAAGACTAGACTGAGGCGCGCTATACGCCGCCATTGATGGCGAGCGTGTGCGAAACGTTGACGGGGTATGAGTGTCGTTGGGCGCTCGATGAAGAAAGTATCCCGATGAGGAAGATACGATGAAACTGAATGAACTCAGCGACAATGAAGGAGCCCGTAAGACGCGGATCCGGGTCGGCCGCGGCATTGGTTCGGGCAAGGGCAAGACCGGTGGTCGCGGTCAAAAGGGACAAAAGTCCCGGTCGGGTGTTGCGATCAAGGGTTTCGAAGGTGGGCAGATGCCCCTTCATATGCGTCTCCCGAAACGTGGATTTACCAACGCCAAATTCACCAAAAAGTTCGCAGTGATCAATCTGGGCCGCATTACGAAAGCGATTGACCTCGGTAAGCTTGATACTTCCGCGCCCGTTACAATCGAAGTGCTTCAGGCCGCTGGCCTTGTGGGCAAGGTCAAAGACGGCGTTCGCCTGTTGGCCAAAGGTGAGCTGAAAACCGCAGTGAATTTTGAACTTACCGGTGCTTCTGAAGCGGCGATTAAAGCCGTTGAGGCGGCTGGTGGTACGGTCAAGCTTGTGCCGTATGTGGTCGCGAAGAAAGAGGCGGCCGCCGCCTGATTGTGTCTCTCGCGGCGGTGTCGTCGGAACGTGAATTGACAGGCGGGCCTCCACGGGTGTGAGGTCCGCTTTTGGTGTGTTAAGGGATATGTTTTGACTCCGATTGACCTGAGTGCGGTGCTGAGGTGGTCGTGAATGAAAGAGGGTGCCCGTCGATTTTGGGCCAAGGTTCGCGAGGATGCTGGGGTGATTAGACATCCGGGCAAGAAAACGAACGCTTTTTGATCCCTTTTGCATGCGTTTTTTGTAAGGAGTTGACGGGATATGGCATCAGCAGCTGAACAGCTTGCTTCGAATTTGAATTTCGGGGCTTTCGCAAAAGCCACTGAGCTGAAAAAACGGATTTTATTCGCGCTTGGCGCGTTGATCGTCTACCGGCTTTGCACCTATGTGCCGCTTCCAGGCATTGATCCGACCGCCCTCAAGCAGGTTTTTGAAAACTTGCAACGCGGCGGTGGCGGCGTGATCGATATGTTCAACGTGTTTTCCGGCGGCGCGCTCGAGCGGATGAGCATTATCGCGCTCAACATCATGCCGTACATCTCGGCATCGATCATCATGCAGCTTTTGACCAGTATGTCGCCGACACTCGGCCAGCTCAAGAAAGAGGGTGAAACCGGTCGGAAAAAAATCAATCAATATACCCGCTACGGCACCGTGCTGCTGACTGTGGTTCAGGGGTATGGCATCGCTGTTGGGCTTGAGAATCTATCGACGGGGGCAGGTGCGACTGCGGTTATCGATCCTGGTTGGTATTTCCGCGCGACGACGGTGATCACGCTGATGGGCGGAACCATGTTCCTGATGTGGCTTGGTGAACAGATCACCGCACGCGGTGTCGGGAATGGGATTTCGCTGATCATCTTTGCTGGCATTGTTGCTGAACTTCCAAAGGCGCTTGCAGGAACCTTGTCGCTTGGCAGCCAAGGGGCGCTTCCGGCGTTTCTGGTCCCCGGCTTGCTGCTCCTGATTGCCGGCGTGATTATTGGCATCGTATTCTTCGAGCGTGCACAACGGCGGTTGCTGATCCAGTATCCGAAGCGCCAGGTCGGCAACAAATTGTTTCAGGGCGATAGCTCGCATCTACCATTGAAGCTCAACACGGCAGGGGTGATCCCGCCAATCTTCGCATCTTCGCTGCTGCTGATGCCGCTTACCATTGCAAACTTCTCAAGCACGGGTGGACCTGAATGGCTGGGAACCGTGACCGCCTTGCTTGGTCAGGGGCAACCGCTTTACCTTGCCCTTTATGTCTCCGGGATCGTCTTCTTCTGCTTTTTCTACACCGCCATCGTTTTCAACCCGGAAGAAACCGCGGACAACCTCAAAAAACATGGTGGCTTTGTTCCGGGCATTCGGCCAGGCAAGCGTACCGCCGAATACATCGATTATGTAATGACCCGGCTTACCGTTGTCGGATCGATCTATCTCGCCATTGTCTGTATTCTTCCTGAGATCCTAATCTCACAATATCAGATTCCCTTTTATCTCGGTGGCACGAGCCTGTTGATTGTTGTGAATGTCACCATGGATACGGTTGCACAAATCCATGGACACCTGATGGCGCACCAATATGATGGGCTCATCAAGAAGGCTAAACTTAGGGGATCGCGTAGATGAACTTAATTCTTTTGGGGCCGCCAGGGGCGGGGAAAGGCACACAGGCCCGGCGGATAGAAGACCGGCACGGTGCCATTCAGCTTTCGACAGGTGATATGCTGCGGGCTGCGGTCGCGGCGGAGAGCGAAATCGGCAAACAGGCGAAGGCGGCGATGGATGCCGGAGCGCTTGTGAGTGACGAGATTGTGATCGGGCTGATCGCCGAACGCATCGACCAGCCGGATTGTGCAGGGGGCTTCGCACTCGATGGCTTTCCGCGCTCTCCGGGGCAGGCCGAAGCGTTGACGACGATGCTCTCTGAGAAGGGGATTTCCCTCGACCACGTGATCGAGATCCGCGTCAACGATGACCAGCTCGTCAAACGTATCACGGGTCGATTTACCTGTGTTGGCTGTGGCCGTGGCTATCATGATGAGTTCGACAGACCCAAGGTGGACGGTGTTTGTGACGAGTGCGGCGGAACCGAATTCAAGCGTCGTGCGGATGATAATGCTGAGACAGTCCGTTCGCGTTTGGGTGTTTATCACGGGCAGACCGCACCACTGATTTCCTACTATGGTGATCGTGGTCTGCTACGGGTGGTTGATGGCATGGCCGATATCGATGAGGTGACCGCAGAAATCGACGGGATTCTGAAGTCTTAATTTGCGCGTAAGAGAGTTGACGCGGAGTGTTTTTTTCCTATACTCCGCAATCTTTCACAGGCCGCCCCCATTAGGGCGGTTTGTTTGTTTCAGAATTCTGCCGTACCGCCAATGCGTTAGGCTTATATACCTGTCCGGCTTCGCGAGAGACTCGCGCCTGATAGGCAGGTAAACGTGGGCGGTAGGCAAGACGAAATAATATTATGGGGTGATGTACTCGCTGGTGCGCCATCCAGATAAGGAGTGGAACGACGTGGCACGGATCGCCGGGGTCAATATCCCAACGAACAAACGGGTCGAAATTGGCCTTACCTATATCCATGGCATCGGCCGGACGAAGGCGAAGCAGATTTGCGAACGTCTCAATATGCCGCGCGAACGTCGTGTGAATGAACTGACTGATGCTGAGGTCCTGCAGATTCGTGAAGTGCTTGACGCCGACTATGTGGTTGAAGGCGATCTGCGCCGCGAAGTAGCGATGAATATAAAACGCCTGATGGATCTGGCGTCTTATCGCGGGCTTCGCCATCGCCGTGGCCTGCCCGTGCGTGGTCAGCGGACGCATACGAATGCGCGCACCCGTAAAGGGAAAGCGGTTCCGATTGCAGGTAAGAAGAAATAGCGAGCGTGGATTACGGGTTTTTTGGCCTGTAGAAACTGGAAAGACGATACATGGCGAAAGATACAGGCGGGCGGATACGTCGCCGCGAGCGAAAAAATATCTCGAGTGGCGTTGCGCATGTGAATGCCACCTTCAACAATACGATGATCACGATCGCAGATGCCCAGGGGAATGCGATTTCATGGTCATCGGCAGGTTCTATGGGCTTCAAGGGGTCGCGCAAATCGACACCGTTTGCCGCCCAGACAGCTGCGGAAGACGCGGGCCGTAAGGCGATGGACCATGGCATGAAGACGCTGGAAGTTGAGGTGAAGGGGCCGGGTTCCGGCCGTGAAAGCGCATTACGGGCGCTTCAGGCAATCGGGTTCACCATCACATCAATCCGTGATGTTACGTCAATCCCCCACACCGGGTGTCGTCCGCCGAAGCGACGCCGGGTTTAGTTTGGTCGCCGTAGGCAGACCAACAGGGATTTGAAAAAGACTGGACGGGGCGCGCCATGCTGCCGTCCCCAAGCCCCGATCGGATGGGGCGCGGGTTTCATTCAAGGGCAATACGCATGATCCAAAAAAACTGGCAGGATATGATCAAGCCGAACGGGCTTGAAGTTCAACCGGGCGCCACGGGTACATTCAAGGCGACGCTTGTTGCTGAACCACTTGAGCGCGGTTTTGGAATGACGCTCGGCAATGCGTTGCGTCGCGTGCTTTTGTCATCGCTGCAAGGGGCGGCGGTCACAGCTATTCAGATCAACGGCGTTCTGCACGAATTCTCTTCAATTGCGGGCGTTCGTGAGGATGTGACCGATATCGTGCTCAATGTGAAGCAACTCGCAATCTCGATGCAAGGCGAGGGGCCCAAACGGTTGGCGTTAAAATCGACCGGTCCTGGCGAGGTGAAGGCTGGTCAGATTGAAACCTCGGGCGACATTAAGATCATGAACCCCGATATGGTGATCTGCACGCTTGATGAGGGTGCCAATCTCGATATGGAACTGACGGTCGATGTCGGCAAAGGCTATGTGCCGGCTGCGCAAAACCGCCCTGCGGATGCGCCGATCGGGTTGATCCCGATTGATGCTCTCTATTCTCCGGTGCGCAAAGTCGCTTATAAAGTGGAAGCGACGCGTGAGGGTCAAAAGCTCGATTATGATAAGCTGATCCTCAACATCGAAACCGATGGGACGATGACGGCGGATGACGCTGTGGCCTATGCTGCGCGCATTCTGCAGGACCAGTTACAGCTGTTCATCAATTTTGAAGAGCCGGAGCGCCGCGAGGTCGAGCCCGAAGATGATGAGCCACGCTTTAACCGCAATCTGCTGAAGAAAGTTGACGAGCTCGAGCTTTCGGTACGGTCAGCCAATTGTCTGAAGAACGACAATATCGTCTATATCGGCGACTTGATTCAAAAGACCGAAGCCGAAATGTTGCGGACGCCTAACTTTGGGCGGAAATCGCTCAATGAGATTAAAGAGGTTCTCTCGCAAATGGGTCTCAAGCTTGGTGTTGAGGTGGCTGGATGGCCGCCCGAAAATATCGAGGAATTGGCCAAGAAACTGGAAAACGAATTTTAGGGTCTTCGTCTTTTTGCTGAGACCTGAAGGAGTTGCTAAACCATGCGCCATCGCAAATCCGGGCGTAAGCTCAATCGGACATCAAGCCATCGCAAGGCAATGCTGCAAAATATGGCAGCGGCCTTGATCAAGCATGAGCAGATCACCACGACCTTGCCAAAGGCGCGTGAGCTGCGTCCCGTGGTTGAAAAATACATCACGATGGCCAAAAAAGGTGGGTTGGCAAATCGTCGGTTGGTGATCTCGCGGCTGCAAGATCAGGATATGGCCAAAAAGCTCTTTGACACGCTCGCCGAACGGTATGCCGATCGCCCTGGCGGATATACCCGCGTTTTGAAAGCGGGTTTCCGATACGGTGACTCAGCGCCGATGGCGGTGATTGAGCTTGTTGATCGTGACCCCGATGCGAAAGGGCAGGACAGCGGCCCGGTCCAGGACGCAGACGTAGAGTTCGCCGATGTCGCCTAAAGGCTGACGAAGCAGATAACACTCCATATACGAAAAAAAGGAGTGGATTTTGAATAAGCGCGCTTTCCATTTGGTATAGCGCGCTTTTTTTTGCCGTTTTCCTGCGTCAAGGGTTGGCGAATACCGGTGGGGTGCCTAACGTCGAAACTCTTATTGGGTATCGGCGGTAGGCGAAGTCTGGCCATCGATTGCGTAGGGTAGGGAGACGAAAAAAAGTGGCTGGTTTGATACGAAAAATGATGACTGGTGTGGGGTTGCGCGGCTGCTGGGTTCGAACAGCTTTTTGGAGCCTTAGCCTTACCGGGGTCTGTTTATCGGCGGCTTTCGTGCGGGCCGATGACCTGCAGCCAGGCGTCGCCGGGGATCTTGCTCGCGCCGTGCCGCGTTCGATGCAGGAGGTGCAGCTTTCTTTCGCCCCCGTCGTTTCAAAAACCGCACCCGCTGTTGTCAACATATACACGCGCCGCGTCGTCAAAAGCCAAAGCGCATCGATGCTCGATGATCCGATCTTCCGCCGGTTTTTCGGAAATCGCGGGGGCTTTGGTATGCCGCGCGAGCGGGTTGAACGTTCGCTCGGCTCGGGCGTGATTGTCGATCCTGATGGCATTATTATCACCAACAATCATGTGGTTGGGGATGCTGACGAAATCACTATCGTGCTGGCCGATCGCCGAGAGTTTCGCGCGGAGGTTCTGCTCGCCGATGAGCGAACCGATCTGGCCGTCCTCAAAATCCAGGAAGCTCAGATGCTGGAGGAGGGGATGGTTGCGTTCCCGTTCCTCGAGCTCGGGGACTCAAATGCACTCGAGGTCGGTGATATTGTCCTTGCGATCGGCAATCCATTTGGCGTCGGGCAAACGGTCACCAGTGGCATTGTATCCGCCCTCGCCCGGACGGGCGTCGGCGTAAGCGACTATCAGTTTTTTATTCAAACTGATGCGGCGGTAAACCCTGGGAACTCGGGCGGTGCACTCGTCGGTCTCGATGGTAAGCTCGTCGGCGTGAACACTGCAATTTTCAGCCGGTCTGGCGGATCGAATGGGATCGGCTTTGCGATCCCGGTTGACATGGTGAAGGCAACGGTTGCCGCAGCGACGGGTGACGGGCGTATCGTCCGGCCCTGGCTTGGTGCGCGCGGACAACGGGTGACAGCCGATATCGCGGAATCGCTCGGGCTGCCTATCCCGACCGGGGTTCTCGTTGAAGATATCACGCAAGGGGGGCCGGCGGCGCGAGGTGGTTTGCGCCCCGGTGATGTGATCGTTGGCGTTGCGGGCCGTGACGTCGTCGATGCCGAAGGCTTGCGTTTTCGGATTGCAACGCAGCCCGTTGGCGCGCGTGTTCAGGTTGACTTTCTGCGGGATGGCATCCGTAACAGTGCCTCAATCATCTTGACGGCACCGCCGGAAAAGCCGCCGCGGGATCTGCGTATTTTAAGTGGGCGGCATCTTTTCCAAGGGGTGAAAGTGGGCAACCTTTCGCCCGCCTTCGCGGAAGAGATTGGCGTTAGAGGTACCGACCAGGGGGTGGTGGTGGTTGACATTGCGCCGCGCGCGCCGGTTCGTCGCCTGCGTGTATTGCGCCCCGGAGACATTCTTCTGTCGATCAATGGTGTTTCGGTTGAAAGCACTGAGCAACTCAATGACTATTTGAAAACCGAGGCTCCGCTCGAAGTCACCTATGCCTTCAAGCGCGGTCAGAAACGGATTGAGTGCGGCTTTCGTCCGCCATCGTCGGTTGCTTGTCGGAGCTGATGAAAAATGGGGTACGCCGGGTGAGCAACGTGTCGACCGGTGATTTGTTCGGAGGTGATCTGCCCAACGACCAACCTTCGCAATTCGATGCGGCGAGACCTGATCATCAAAAACCGCTCGCGGACCGATTGAGGCCGCGCAGTCTCAAGGATGTTCTGGGGCAGGATCATCTCCTTGCCGCTGATGGCCCCCTTGGCCAGATGGTCGAAACCGGCGCGATCGTATCGCATATTCTCTGGGGGCCGCCGGGAACGGGAAAGACAACGATTGCACGGCTTCTGGCAACAACCGGTGGGCATGTTTTTCTCTCACTTTCCGCCATTTTTTCGGGCGTTGCTGATCTCAAAAAAGCATTTGCCCAGGCGCGAGATTATGCCCGGCAGGGCCGCTCAACACTGCTTTTTGTCGATGAAATCCACCGTTTCAATCGGGCCCAGCAGGATGGCTTTCTGCCATTTGTGGAAGACGGGACGATCATTCTGGTTGGGGCGACGACCGAGAATCCATCGTTTGAGCTGAATGCGGCGCTGCTCTCGCGGCTGCATGTTTTTGTCCTCAACCGGCTTGATGATCACGCACTCAATGGATTGTTAGCGCGCGCGGAGGAGGCGCTGGAAACCTCTTTACCGCTAACGGGCGATGCCCGCCAGATGATGATCGACCTCGCCGATGGTGATGGGCGCTATCTCTTGAATATGGTTGAAACCCTTATGGCCGCCCCGCCTCGGCAGGCCTTGGATGTCGAAGCGCTCCGGGAGCGGCTGAAAAAACGCATGCCGGTTTATGACAAGGATCGCGATGGGCATTATAATCTCATCAGTGCCTTGCATAAGTCGCTACGTGGTTCGGACGTTGACGCAGCCCTTTACTATGCCGCGCGCATGTTGGAGGCGGGTGAGGATCCGCTGTATATCCTGCGGCGGCTGGTCCGCTTTGCGAGTGAGGATGTGGGATTAGCCGACCCGCAAGCGCTTGCGCATACGATTGCCGCGCGGGAGGCTTATCAGCTTCTGGGGACGCCCGAGGGGGAACTCGCCCTGATGCAGGCGGTGATTTATCTCGCGACTGCGCCGAAATCGAACGCCGCCTACCGCGCTGAAAAGGCGGCTCGGAAATCCGCCCGTGAAACGGGGAGTATGATGCCCCCCAAACACATCCTCAACAAACCCACCGAGCTGATGAAGTCGCTCGGCTATGGTGAGGGCTATCAATATGATCACGATCGCGAAGTTGCTTTTTCCGGACAGGATTATTTCCCGGAAGCGATGCCCCGTGCTCACTTCTATCAGCCGACTGATCGCGGGAACGAACAAAGTCTAAAGGCCAGGCTCGCGCGATGGGAGGCCCTTCGCACTGAGAGGGCAAACAATGCGCCCGGCCCCCGGAACGAACCAATGTTTTCGCGGGAGAAGGAATGAAGGAACCGCCGGGTACGGCCCCCTTCGATTGCTATATCGCTGTCGATTGGAGCGGTGCGCGCGGCACCAATAATCGTTCGATTGTCGTCGCCCGGCTTGAGGGCGGTGCGAACCGGGTGGATCTTGTTTCTCCGCCCTCTCCTCGGGGATGGAGCCGGTCGAGTGTCATGTCGTGGCTCATCGACCAAGCATCCAAAGGCCAGCGGACCCTTGTGGGCTTTGACTTTTCCTTTTCCGGGCCATTCCTGGATGAGGGTAGCTATTTTCCAGGCTGCGAACTCGGTGGAAAATCTGCGCCCGAACTGTGGGATGCCTTCCGCAACTTGGCAGAACGGGAGCCGGCAAACCAGGCCGGTGCGATTGTCGATCCGGGAACAATTGTCCGTCATCCGGTACTGAGCCCGTTCTTCCTGACAGCAAAAGGGCGGGGCGGTCAATTTTCTCGTCGGTTCCGCGCGACCGAAATCGCCTGCCGAACCGGCGGCTATGGCGCCGCTGAGAGCCTGTTCCATCTGGTGGGGCCAAGCCAGGTCGGGCTTGGCTCGATTGCGGGAATGGCTGAACTTGGGACGCTCGCCTGCTCACCTGATGTTTTCATCTGGCCATTTGGGGGACTGGCGCCGCCGTTTGAACCAAAACTTGTCGTTGTTGAGATTTTTTGTCGTCTATGGCTGCTCAAAGCGGGAATGGGGCGGAAAAAGATTCGAACAATTGATGACCTAAACCGGGCCCTATCCGCGTTTGACTGTGTCTGGTCGGGTGATCACCCGGTGGATGACCATACAACCGACGCGGCGGTATCCGTGGCCGCCTTAAGCCAGTGTGCGCAAGAGCAGGCTCTGTGGTCGCCGCTTGGGCTTTCTGCCGACATTGCCCGAACCGAGGGTTGGACCTTTGGCGTTCCATAGCGTAAACCGCATGAGAGTGACGTATGTGATTTGGGGTGTACGGTGAATCTTTCGCAAGTGGTCGGGATCGCATGGATACTTGTGGCGGTTGGCGGCGCCCTCGGCGCAGTTGCCCGGCATGCCGCATTTCAAATGGTTGGTAGAATTGCGCCTTCGACCTTCGGAATATTCGGGTACCCGCTTGGCACGCTCATCGTGAATGTCGCAGGGAGTTTGCTCATGGGGGTGGCCGCCGCGATCTTGCTTTCCGGGGCGAACGATCAATCGGTTTTACCGCGCACCTTTTTCATGACCGGACTTTTGGGTGGGTTTACAACCTTTTCAACATTTTCGCTTGATGCGATCGGGCTTTTGCGCGTGAAGGCCTATGGGGCCGCACTCGGCTATATTGGCTTGAGTGTGAGCCTATCGTTGATTGCGTTTGTCTGCGGATTTGCGCTCCTTTCGCTCATTGCACGGGCGGTCTCGTGAGCCAGGTCCAGCATAGAGAAGTCAATGCCGCCGATCATGATATTCGGGTGGACCGATGGTTCAAGCGGCATTTCCCTGATGTCTCCTTTGGTCAGGTGGCGAAATGGCTCCGCGAGGGACAGGTTCGGGTTGATGGAAGCCGCGCAAAACCCGGTGACCGCGTCATGGCGGGGGCGGTCATTCGTATCCCACCGGCAGCAAACCATCAGAAACCAGGCCCTGTGGCCAAACGCACGTCGCGGGAGAGACTTCCGGCTGTGGATGAACGGGAGATTGCCGCATTACGCTCGTGGATCCTGTATCAGGATGACGCGGTAATCGCGCTCAACAAACCGCCCGGGCTCTCTGTTCAGGGGGGGACGGGAACAACGCGGCATCTCGACCGGTTGCTGCCCTACCTCGATGGTGGCGCGGGACCTGCCAAGCTCGTACACCGGCTCGACAAAGATACAAGCGGCGTCATTCTGCTGGGGCGCGGGGCAGCTGCCGCAGGGAAACTCGCCGCCGCCTTCAAAGGGCGTGAGACCGAGAAAGTCTATTGGGCGCTATCGGTCGGGTTGGTTCAGCCGGCGACGGGCCGGATCAGGGCCGCGATTGCCAAGCGCGGTGGCGGGAAGGCAGGCGAAAAGATGGAAGTGAGCGAAGATGGCAAATCAGCAACCAGTGACTATTGGCGACTTGATCATGCCGCCAAAAGTGTGAGCTGGCTCGCGCTAAAGCCCATTACCGGGCGGACGCATCAGTTGCGGGTTCACTGTGCTGCGATTGGTCATCCGATTGTCGGAGACGGTAAATATGGTGGCAAGGAGGCCTTTCTGACAGGCGGGGTCAGTCGCAAGCTCCACTTGCATGCGCGTGCGCTGCGCCTTGATCACCCGGACGGGGGGACATTCAACATCACCGCACCATTACCTGAGCATATCGCCGCAAGTTTTGACTTTTTTGGCTTTGATCCGAAAGACGTGCGCGACGAATTTGTGTTCGATCAAGATGGGTAAGGCTCTCAAAGCGCTCATTTTTGATTGTGACGGCACGTTGGTGGATAGCGCGCACCTGATTATTGCGATGATGCAAGAGGCGTTTCGGGTTGCGGGGGTTGAGGAACCGAGGCCGTCAGACGTACGCCACGTCGTCGGCTTGTCGCTTCCGCTTGCGATTGCAGAGCTGGCACCCACGCTTTCCGAGGCGGGCCAACGTGAACTGACCGAACAATATAAGCGCGCGTTCCAGGCCCATCGCGCGCTGAACGGCGTCGGCCACGAGCCGCTCTATCCGAACGTTGCTCAGACTTTGGCAAAGCTCGATGCGGCTGGACACATGATGGGCATAGCCACTGGAAAATCGGATCGCGGGCTCAAGGCAACCCTATCCGGGCATGGGATCGGCCACCATTTTCATAGTCTGCAAACCGCTGACCGACATCCTTCAAAGCCCAACCCTGCCATGCTGCTTGCGGCACTCGATGACCTTGGCGTCCCGCCCCAAGAGGCGGTGATGATCGGAGATACGAGCTATGATATGGAAATGGCGCGCGCAGCGGGCGTCTTCGCGGTGGGAGTCGATTGGGGCTATCACACACGCGACATGCTCGAACATGCTGGCGCGGGGTGTGTTGCTGCCGAGTTCGCGGCACTTCCCCATCTGTTGACGGGCACCTGACATGTCTGCTTCCGAACGCCAAAAGCGGCCCTATCAAACCGTCATGGTTGATGGAATGGCGCCGTCCTTTTCTGTTCTTCTGGATGGTCGAACGCTCAAAACCCCGGCAAAGTCAGCTGTTTCATTCCCCACACGCGCCTTGGCCGAGGCGGTTGCTGCGGAGTGGGAGGCTCAGGACGAAAAAATCAAGCCCGCCACAATGCCAATCACCCGACTTTCTGCGACCGCAATCGACCGCGCGGCGCAAGAAGGGGATAGCTGGCTCTTAGACTTGGAGCGCTACCTGACGACCGACCTGGTGTGTTTTCGTGCCGAAAGGCCCCGGTCACTTGTCGAAGCGCAAGCCGACGCCTGGGACCCGATTATTGCCGAACTTGAGAAACGGCGCGGGATCAGACTTTGCCCGCAAACGGACCTGATCGTGCAAGATCTGGAGCCACAGAAGCGCACGGCTTTGCATACGACGTGGCAGGGCCTTGATGGATTTCGGAAGACTGCGCTTCACGGCGCCACGATGACGGCCGGTTCGGTAGCGATCGGCCTCGCATTACTGGATGTGCCAACCGATTCGTCCCGCCTCTGGGACGCGGCGAGCGTTGATGAAAGTTTTCAGGCACGGCAATGGGGGGAGGATGCTGAAGCGCTCGCGGCGCTTACTGAGAAGGCCCGATATTTTCAATCGATTGCGGACTTTATCATCGCGCTGTCAGGCTCATAACCGCCAAACCCGCATGAAATCCGATCCGGCATTGAACCGCTTTTTGGGCCGCTCTCAAATCGATGTCGACAATTATTTCTGCCGGGTCGCGATGGCGATGTCGCTGAGCGCCGGGGGCTCCTCGTCATACCGATGTCGCCAGATGTTCGTCTCGTTCATCGAATAGAGTGGCTTGTAATGTCCGATCTGGTTGTGAGACACGACGCGCGCGCGTTGATTATCCGCTGACGGCTGAGCAACGGCCGGAATATGATGCGGTTATGGCGCGTAATGTCGCTGACATCGTCAAAAAGCAAACAGATGCTGGGGTTGATATTCCTAGCGACGGCGAGATGAGTAAAATCAGCTACGCTACCTACATCCGTCATCGGCTAACCGGTTTCGAGATTAGCGACACCCCTCC
>JBCDDR010000029.1:0-17391 GCA_039180205.1 Pseudomonadota bacterium
CGGAAAGATAAATCTCTCTGACAAAGTGCAAGTCTCCGATACGGCATGGAAGAAGTGGTACCGTAGTGGTGGTTCACTCATGTATCTTCAGCCGAAGGATATCGTGACAGTCGAACAGTTGATTAAGGGCGTTATCGTCTCAAGCGGTAATGACGCCTGCACCGTGCTTGCCGAAACCTTGGCCGGTACGGAAGCCGGATTTGCCGACTGGATGAACGAAATGGCTGAGCAAATCGGCATGGACAACAGCCATTTCACCAATGCGTCAGGGTGGCCTGATCCCGATCAGTTTGTAACGGCACGCGATTTGGGGATTCTGGTACGGCGCACGGTTGAGGATTTCCCGCAGCTCTATCGATACTATGCCGACCGTCGTTTTACCTATGGAAAATCACCAAATGGGACAGACATCTCACAACCAAATCGTAACCGGCTACTTGGCCGCGTGGATGGGGCTGATGGCCTGAAAACGGGTCATACCGAAAGTGCAGGGTTCGGGTTGGCCAGCAGTGCGGCGCGTGATGGTCGTCGTTTGGTATTGGTCGTCAACGGCCTCAAATCCGATAGCGGACGGATCGAAGAATCGGCGCGGCTGCTGGAATACGGCTTTCGGAATTTTGATACCTACAAATTGTTCGACGCAGGTGAGATCGTTGAGACCGTTCCGATCTGGCTTGGCCAAAAGGGAAAGGTCCCGATGGTTGTCTCGGACCCGGTGATTCTCACATTGAGCCGA
This sequence comes from Pseudomonadota bacterium, assembly GCA_039180205.1. Taxonomy (GTDB): domain Bacteria; phylum Pseudomonadota; class Alphaproteobacteria; order Sphingomonadales; family JBCDDR01; genus JBCDDR01. Next base: position 737 of record JBCDDR010000029.1, read on the forward strand.
CAGGAAAGGCGAGGGCTTGAGGTCAAAGTCAAATATACAACGCCTGTTGCGGCACCGATTAAGGCCGGCGATACAGTGGGTGTTGTATCGATAGATGTTGGCCGGGAGGAGCCGATTGTTCACGATCTGATTGCCGGGCAATCGGTCGAAAAATTGACCGGGACAGGTCGGATCAAAGCTGCTTTCGATTATTTCATTTGGGGGTCTTCAGCATCGACACCGACGAGCGAGTGACGAATTCTGAGGCGTCGGGTGATCGATTGAGACCGCCAGGTGCTTTCATTGTTTTCGAAGGTGGCGAAGGCAGTGGAAAATCGACGCAGTCCAAACGACTTGCCGCACGGCTTTCTGGCCTGGGTGAAGACACGCTTCTTACCCGGGAGCCTGGCGGTACGGACGGCGCAGAAGCAATCCGCACACTACTTGTTACCGGCAAGGTTGAGCGGTGGGACGCAATGACCGAACTCCTGCTGATCAATGCAGCGCGCCGGGACCATGTCGAGCGCGTCATTCGTCCTGCGCTCAACCGGGGCACCCATGTCATTTGTGACCGATTTCTTGCTTCGACAATTGCCTACCAAGGTATCGCAAAGGGCCTGGGGGAAGCCCTTATCCGCAAGATGCATCAGCTTGCGATCGGTGACCTGTTACCCGATCTGACGGTTTTGATGGATATCGCCCCAGAAATCGGGCTTGCGCGCGCGAAAAACCGGTTCAATCATGATGATGAGGCTGTTCAGGCAGATCGATTTGAGCATCATCATCTCGCCTTTCACCGCGCCTTGAGGGAGTCTTTTTTGGATCTCGCCACGAGGGATCAACATAACCACCTTGTTGTGGATGCAAATGTATCGATGGACGATATCGCCGAACGCATCGATGCGCAGATTTCTCAATTGTTAGCCGCACGCAGTCAGTTTGCAGAGGCCCAGGAGCAGTGAAGCGTCTAGATCGTGTCATCGGCCACGACAATGCTCTTGATCAGTTTTCGCGTTCGGTTGGGGCGGGGCGCCTGCACCATGGTTGGATCATTGGCGGACAGCGTGGCATTGGGAAAATGACACTTGCCTGCCAAATCGCGAAAGCGGTGATTGCGAATGCGCCAGACGCGGATACGGCGACCAATCTCTTTGGCGAACCTGAACCCTGGACCGCCATACTCGAAGACGATCACCCAATTCACAACCGGGTCAGACAGGGAGCGGTTGCAGAGCTCAAAATCATCACGCCGGGGTTCAACGAAAAAACCAAAAAGCATAAAAGCGAAATCGGTGTTGATGAGATCCGCTCGTTGCTGAGTCTTTACCAGCTAACCTCGGCGGAGGGAAACTGGCGCGTCACGATTATTGACAGTGCCGATGCGATGACCCGCCAGGCTGCAAACGCGCTCCTCAAGATATTGGAAGAGCCACCAGCACGATCACTGCTTATTCTGATTGCCCACGCGCCGGGGCGCCTTTTGCCGACACTTCGATCCCGCTGTATGACGTTGAACCTATCTTCTTTGGATGATCATGCCATGGATATGGTTATGACGCTTCACGCCGAAGCAGAGGGGGAGGGCCATGAACTCCCAGCAGGGTGGCAGGAAAACTGGCGCGAGGTTTCAGGGCTTGCGAAAGGCGCTCCCGGAGCGGTGTTTGACTATCTGGAGAAAGGTGCGGCCGATATCCTATCGTCCTTTCGGTCGGTTTGCGAGCAACCGCCCAACGGCGTGATCGATACAACTGACCAATTGATATCGCAATTTGGCACGGGCTCTGATGCACAGACACGCTTTGCGCTTTTTGTGGAACTTTTACAGGACGCATGCTTGCAAACCGTGCGCACTCACGCTGGGTCTCGCGAAGCTCAGGGGTCATCGCAGCTTGATCCCTTGTGGGCATTGTGGGAGAAAGCCCGCCACGAGCAAAACAGCGTACCGGCACTCAATCTTGATCCCGCCGAGGCTGCAAGGGGTCTTTTGATCGAGTGGGTGAAATGCCAAACGCGTCTCTCGCATTTTCAGCCATAGCCAACTTGCCCCCCATTTGGAAGGTAGCTTTTGTGACCACCGCGACGCCCTATTATATCACCACGCCAATTTATTATGCGAACGATGTGCCCCATATCGGACACGCGTATACAACACTTGCGTGTGATGTTTTGGCCAGGTTCTACCGTCTCGATGGTCGCGACGTTATGTTCCTCACCGGAACCGACGAACATGGGCAGAAGGTCGAAAAATCGGCAGAGCGCGCGGGGAAATCGCCACAAGCGTTTTGCGATGAGGTGTCGGCCCGGTTTCGCGACCTGCTCGACGTTTTAGGTGTGTCGCATGATCAGTTTATTCGCACGACCGAGCCCCGTCACTATGCCGCCGTTCAAGCTATGTGGCAGCGGATGGTGGATGCTGGCGACATTTACCTGGATAGCTATTCGGGATGGTATTCGGTGCGTGACGAAGCCTTCTATGCCGAAAGCGAACTTCAAAAGTCAGATGACGACGGGTGGGTTGCACCAACTGGGGCGCCGGTTGAATGGGTGGAAGAACCCAGCTATTTCTTTAGGCTATCTTCGTTTTCTGATAAGTTGCTTGAGTATTATGAGGCGCATCCCGATTTCGTTCGTCCGAAATCCCGTCTCAATGAGGTCGCCTCGTTCGTCCGTGGGGGGCTGCGTGATCTCTCCATTTCCCGTACCAGCTTCAAGTGGGGTGTTCCGGTCAAAAACGACCCCGACCACATCACCTATGTTTGGCTCGATGCCCTCACAAACTATGTCACCGCGCTCGGGTTCCCCGATACTGACGGTGCGCCATACCAACAATTTTGGCCCGCGTCGGTGCATATGGTGGGTAAGGATATTCTTCGGTTTCATGCGGTCTACTGGCCAGCGTTTCTCATGTCGGCGGGTCTTCCCCTTCCAGAGCGGGTTTTTGCCCATGGCTGGTGGACGAATGAAGGCCAGAAGATCTCAAAATCTTTGGGAAATGTGATTGACCCTTTCGCGCTGATCGAAGAATTTGGCCTTGATCCCGTTCGCTATTTCCTGATGCGCGAGGTGCCGTTTGGGAATGACGGCGATTTCTCCCGCGCCGCGATGGTCAACCGCACAAATGGCGATCTCGCAAACGATCTTGGCAATCTCGCCCAGCGCGCGCTGTCTATGGTGGCGAAAAATTGCGATGGCAGGGTGCCTGTTGCCGCAAAGCCGGCCCTCGAGGATGAGGAGATTCTATCATCTGCGGAGGCTTTGTTGGCGGATGTGCGCAAACATATGGATCAACAACAGCTGCATCTTGCGCTCGAGCATATCTGGCGATTGATTTCAGCGACGAACGGTTTTTTCGCGAATGCCGCACCCTGGGCGCTCAAAAAAACCGATCCTGATCGCATGCAAACGGTACTTTACGTGACAATAGAGACGGTGCGTCGCATCGCGCTTGTGTTACAGCCCTTTATGCCCACATCGATGGGAAACATGCTTGATTTACTTGCCGTTCCCGGTGACGAACGCGCGTTTCGACATGCAGGAACCGAGTTTGCTTTGAAAAGCGGGACCCAGTTACCCAAACCCGTCGGTGTATTTCCGCGATTTGTTGAAGCCGAGCCCCAGAAGAAAGAAATGGCCACCTAATGCTTGTCGATAGTCACTGCCACTTGAATTACGAAGGGCTTGCGCACGATGTGGATGGCGCCATCGCCCGCGCGCATGCGGCTGGGGTGCGTACTCTGCTGGCAATCAACACCAAGATCGCGGAATTTGAGGATGTCTATGCCATTGCATCCGCGCACGATAATGTTTTTTGTAGCGTCGGTGTGCACCCCCACGAGGCGCGCAATGAACCTGATGTCGGCGCCCACGCGCTCGTTGAGCGGGCAGGGCGCTCAAAAACGATTGGGATCGGGGAGAGTGGCCTCGACTATTACTATGACAAGTCACCGCGCGATCAACAGCAGGCAAACTTTCGCGCGCACATTCGGGCGGCGCGGGAAACCGGTTTGCCGCTCATCGTCCATACCCGCGATGCGGAGGATGATACCGCGGCCATCATGCGCGAAGAAATGGCTGAAGGGCCTTATACGGGTGTGATCCATTGTTTCACAGCAAGCGAGGCATTTGCCGAAATCGCGCTTGAACTTGGTTTCTATATTTCGCTCAGCGGCATCGTTACATTCAAGAGTGCGCGCGATCTCCAGGCAACAGCGAAAATCATCCCAGCCGATCGATTGCTTGTAGAAACCGATTCGCCTTTCCTTGCGCCCGTACCGTTTCGCGGAAAAACCTGCGAACCGGCGTTTACCCGAAACACTGCTGAGTTTGTTGCTGAGTTACGAGGCGTCGCATTTGAGGAGCTCGCCCGTGTGACAACCGATAATTTCTTTGCGCTGTTCCGGAAGGCATCTCGCCCTAAGGCGGAAAACGACAACCCAGATACGCGGCAACTGGTAGGTATTTAGCCTGAAATGGCGGACCCTATGAAAGTAACCGTGCTTGGATGTGGCACCTCAAGCGGTGTCCCGCGGGTTGGCAATCATTGGGGACGGGCCGATCCCTCGAATCCCAAAAATCGTCGACGTCGAGTCTCGGTTGCGGTCGAACAGGGCGATCAGACATTTCTCGTTGATACATCCCCCGATTTGCGAATGCAGTTGCTCGATGCCGATATCGATCGCTTGGACGGGGTTTTCTACAGCCACGATCATGCCGACCATGCGCATGGCATCGACGATCTGCGCGGCATTTTCTTCAATATGCGGAAGCCGATCGATGTCTTCGCTGATGACCGTACGCTTGCCGTTTTGAAACAACGCTTCGATTATGTTTTCGAGGGCAACGAGGGATACCCGGCAATTGCCAAAGCCCACGAAATCAGCCCGGGTGAAGTTATCCGTATTGCGGGACGTGAGATCATACCGTTTGAACAGCAGCATGGCCCGATAACATCGCTTGGCTTCCGTTTCGGAAACTTTGCCTATTCCACTGATGTCAATGGGTTGCCGGATCAATCGAAAGCGATACTTGAAGGCCTTGACCTGTGGGTTGTTGATGCGCTTCGCTACGACCCGCACCCCACCCACGCGCACCTGGATATGACACTTGGATGGATCGAAGAGTTGAAACCGCGACGTGCGGTGCTCACTCACCTCACAACCGACATGGACTATGCTGAACTTCAGCGTTGGTTGCCCGATCATATTGAGCCTGGATTTGACGGCATGGAGATCATTCTCAATGCGGATTAACTTATCACTCATCTGCGCGGCTATCGCCTTCCTCCCCACTTTGGCGGTTGCGGATGATGGTGGTGACCGAACCGCAGGGCTGATCTATCTCATCGTTCTTCTCTTGTTTTTAGGCGGCGGTCTCGTGGGATTGTTTTGGCAGCAACCCGGACGCATGATCCGCATGTCACTGATTTGGGTCAGTATATTCGGCGTGGTTTTTATGATTGGTGCGTTCCGGAGCGATTTTACTTACGTATGGCAGCGCTTGGTTGGCGCCGCTGTTCCTGGAAATGCAATCGCTGAGGGTAATCGCCTGATCCTCGCACGCGATATCGACGGGCACTTTTGGGTGACCGCAAAGGTGAATGGCAGGCCAGTGCGTTTTTTGGTTGATACGGGCGCATCTGTGGTCTCGTTATCCGCCGAAGAAGCACAGCGGATCGGCTTTTCGACCCGCGATCTTGAGTTCACTGTTCGCGTCAACACTGCGGGCGGCCCCGCGCGCGCCGCGCCGATACGGCTTGACCAAATTGAAATCGGCCCTGCCAGATACAGTCGAATATCCGCCTTGGTCGTTGAGACACTTTCTGAAGGTAGCAATCTACTGGGGCTTTCCGCCCTTGACCGCTTGCAGAGCTACCGTGTGGATGGTGATCAAATGATCCTGGTGTTTTGAGCGAACCTCACTTGTCTTCTCCCTGAGTTACGGCCTAGCGTTACTCAACGGCGCGAAAATGCGCTTGTACAATGGGGGTGAGTGCCATGACAGAAACGCCGCCGCGAATTCCGCGCGACAAATCCGATGATTATACCGCAGCACAAGCCGCCAAACGCGTCGCGTTTGCGGAAGGTCAATCTGGTAACCGCCTTGATATGGTGGGGAAGGGGGCGATCGACCCTTCAACGCTTCCCGGGAATATCGAGAATTTCTTTGGTGCCGCTCAGGTCCCTATGGGGCTCGCGGGCCCTTTGATGGTTGAAGGAGAGCATGCGCGTGGCCCTTTTTATGTGCCGATGGCGACGACCGAGGGGACACTGGTCGCAAGCTACAACCGCGGCATGCGCATACTAGCCGAAGTGGGGGGCGCCAAAACCACTGTAGTCGAGCGCTACATGCAGCGCGCACCTGTTTTTCACTTCTGTGATGCCCGTGCGGCGAGAGATTTCGCGCTCTGGTTTGATAAAAATTTAGATCATATCCGCGCCGCCGCCGAGGCAACCACACGCGTAGGAACGCTACATCACGTCCAAAAATTCCAGATCGGGCCGATGATCTATACGCGCTTCAACTTCGAAACCGGTGATGCGGCAGGCCAAAACATGTCGGGGAAGGCGGCCCTTGCGGCATGCGAATGGATTGTGGAGAGCTATGAAAATGAGGTGCGGTACACGCTTTCCGGGGCGATCGATACCGACAAGAAACATTCCCACATGAACCTTATGCACTCGCGTGGCGCCAGGGTGGTGGCCGAGGCCGTGATCCCGAATGACATTATGGTGCGCCATACCGGCGTCGATGTCGAACGTCTCTTTCGGGCGCGACTTGTGTCAACGACCGGCGCGCTGCTCGCAGGGAGCACGAATAATGGAATGCATTCAGCGAATGGCCTAACCGCACTTTTTATTGCAACGGGCCAGGACGTCGCCAACATCGCTGAATCGCATGCGGCGACAACGTTCGTCGAGCTGTTGCCAGACGGTGACTATTATTGGTCGATCACAATCCCATCGTTGATCGTCGCGACCTATGGGGGCGGAACGGGTCTGGGTACCCAGCGTGAATGCCTTGAACTACTGGGATGTTATGGCAAGGACCGGGTGCGCAAATTCATTGAAATTTGTGCGGCGACCGTTCTGGCAGGAGAGATTTCGCTCGCGGCAGCTGTCGTTGGCGGGGACTGGGTCGAGGCGCACGACGCTCTTGGCCGCAATCGACCGTGAACCTTTGCCCATCAAAAATGACAAAGGCCATGGGCTTTGATTCTTAATAGTCGGTCGTTGAGGGACCGCCGAAGGCCGTGCTGCCGGTTCACCGTTCGAACGCAAATACTCGAGATCAGTCACTCCCCATGGGCAGATACATTATGCGCATAATATATATTATGTTAAATTATATATCGATATGAGTATCCAAGCGAAAGCATGAGCTTACGACAAACATACGTTCGCCGCAGCGCCGCGATTGGCGGCACCCAACAAATAGACAACCAAAGAAAAGTTTTGCGTTTCGAGGTGTAAACTACTCGTCGCGATGAACGCGTTCCATACGCTCGTGCTGTTCCTGAGCTTCAACAGTCATCGTTGCGATGGGTCTTGCATCCAAGCGTTTCAGGGAGATTGGATCGCCCGTAACCTGGCAGTAGCCATACTCGCCCTGCTCGATCCGGCCCAGCGCAGCATCAATCTTGGCAATCAGCTTTCGCTGGCGATCACGTGTCCGAAGTTCGATGGACCAATCCGTTTCCGATGACGCACGGTCAGCAACGTCAGGCTCGCGCAGATCATCATTTTGTAGATCTTCAAGCGTGTTGCGGCTTTCTTTGAGAATTGCCTCACGCCAATCAATCAGTTTTTTTCGAAAATAGGCCTGCTGGCGTTCATTCATGAATTCTTCTTCAGACGACGGTTTGTAATCGTGGGGAATTCGAATGTTGGACTCCATAAAGCACCTTTTACTGTGAACATGAACTCGTACGCGCGAAATGCCCCCTAAAACGGCGAAAGGCAGATCAATCCTGTCGGTTCTTGCGATCAATATTCGACACCGATTTACGGGTATCGTGTTGACCACCAACCGAAAATAATCGCTTCACGGTTACGTTATCGCTAACGCGCGCCCTTATAATCAGGGAACGCCCCGGGGACAAGCATTGGAACGCCGCGGCTGATCACTTTTCAAACCCTGACGAGATTTTTGTGAGAGCAAGGCGGGGAAACGGAGAGGTCGTCCGCTCATCCTGGGGCAACGAAAAGAAGCCGGGTCAGGTAAAGGGATCGAGACCAAGCTTCGCCAGCTCGACCGAAGCGCGTAATTCAATATCATCAAGGATAGCGCGCATGTCGGGATCAAGAACGCTGTTTTTGCGCTTTTGAAGTTCAGAAACAACCTGACTTAGTCTTTGCGGATTGACCCGGCCAAGGATGACATCCCGGCGCAGCGTTTCCAGCTCATCAAGGATATTTTCCGCGACGGCCCTAACTGGACGGGTACCCGTTCCAGAGCTGCCCCCCCTTCCCTCATCTTGCTGAAGCGCAAGGATCATATCAACCGCCGCAACAGGTGACGCGCTCGTCGCGACTTCGCTCGATGAGGCCTCTTTGACCTGATCAACCGAAACCGAAAACGTCTCACCCCCTGAACGTGCGCCCGTACGTTTGGGTTTCGCGGATGCAGTTGGGGCTGATGTGCCTTTGATCTTCATAACAGCCATATAAGGCAGAAACTGCCAATAGGGCAATCTTTGCCGGATATTTATGCGCATAGGCGGTGCGCCAGCGCCAAAGTTCGCACCTTTCAAGGTGGCGCGATCAGAACTTCTGTATAACTTTCAATGCGTTACAGGTCGAAAGTCAATGACTTTGCGAAATTCGGCTGGCTGGCATGAAACTCGCATCTCGTTCGGCGTGCACCAAAACGGGTGCGCCTTATGCTCAGATTTCGGTCGAAGGAAAACCCTCTCACCATGATGCACAAATTCACTTATTTCATATTGGCCGCAGTGCTGATTGTCGGCGGAACGCTATCGACGACGGCCTTTGCACAATCACGAATTAAGGACATTGTCGATTTCGAACATGTTCGAGACAACCAGCTCACAGGTTATGGGCTTGTCGTGGGATTGCGCGGCACTGGGGACATTTTACGAAATGCACCGTTTACCGAGCAAAGCCTTGAGGCCATGCTCGAGCGGCTTGGCGTCAATATCCGCGACGTCCAACTGAACACCCGCAATGTTGCAGCCGTTTCAGTAACGGCAACATTGCCGCCATTTGCGCAGTCGGGTAGCCGCATCGATGTTCAGATTTCGACGCTGGGTGATGCCACCGACCTGATGGGGGGTACGCTTTTGGTCACTCCCTTGATCGGTCTCGATGGGGAGGTTTATGCGGTGGCGCAGGGCCAGGTAGCGGTCAATGGCTTTTCGGTTGGAGGCGATGCGGCGATCGTTGCACGCGGGGTTTCGACTTCCGGACGTATCTCCAATGGTGGTATTGTTGAGCGCGAAATTGATTTTGATCTGCGCACCAAACGGTCATTGAAACTATCGCTTCGAAATCCGGATTTTACGACCGCTGAGCGCGTGAGTGCCGCGATCAATTCAGAATTTGGGGCCTTGATTGCCGAAACACTTGACCCTGCAACGGTTCAGGTCATCACGCCTGTCGCCTTTCAGGGCAATATTATCACGCTACTGTCGCGGATCGAGCAGTTGCCGATCCAGCCAGATCAGATCGCCCGCGTGATTATCGATGAGTCATCTGGAATCATCGTGATGGGCGCCAATGTGAAGATCAGTACGGTCGCGATTGCCCAAGGTAATTTGACCATCCGCATCACGGAACAACCCCAGGTCTCGCAACCGGCCCCCTTCTCTGAAGGCGGCGAAACAGTTGTGGTGCCGCGCACCGACGTCGCGGTTGATGCCGGCGACGACCAGCGGCTTACCGTCGTCGATGGTGGTGTTGACCTTCAACAGCTTGTCGACGGCTTGAACGCGCTCGGCGTTGGTCCGCGCGATCTCATTTCAATTTTGCAAGCGCTCAAGGCCTCGGGCGCCATGCAAGCCGAACTGGAGGTGATTTAAGCGATGGATATAGTTTCTTTTCAAGCCCAGGCGGCGGCACAGTCTGCCTCGCAATCGCAGCTTCGTCCTGACCTTGCAAACACGGCTGTCGAGTTTGAAGCGGTTTTTCTCGCGCAGATGCTCAATCAAATGTTCGATCAGTTGCCAACCGATGGCCCGTTTGGTGGTGGTCAGGGCGAGGCCATGTTTCGGTCACAGCTCGCTGACCAGTATGGCGGGATTATTGCGCAAAATGGTGGTGTAGGAATTGCCGACTCTTTGCAGTCCGAATTCCTTCGCTTGCAGGAGCAGGCCCAATGATTCGCGCAGCGAAACCCACTGTTCGGCAAGCCGCCGCCTCGAATATGAGCGCGGCTGCGATTGAAACCGAAGTGGACCATTTCATGACAATCGTCGCCGCACTCACCAGGCTTTTGGAACAGGAAAACGAGCTATTGCATCAAAAGAAACCTCAGGCATTGCTTGATCTGGCTGAGGAAAAATCGAGGTTGGCGGCAGCTTATGGCCAGGCCCACGCGAAGCTCAGAGAGATGAAGTCCGAACTTGCGAAGCTTGCGGCGGGGCTCAAGTCCAAACTGTCGGCAGCGATGCGTTCATTTCAACAGGCACTCGAAACCAATCAGCGTTTGCTTGCCCGTCTCCGCGCAGTGACGGAAGGTTTGGTTCGCGCGATTGGTGATGAAGTCGCTAAAAAAACCTCTGTCGGACAAGGGTATGGCCGACCGGTAAGCGCCCAGGCGGCGCGTGGCCAACCCGCAGTCCTCGCCGTGAACGTGACTGCATAAGGTTGCTAGCTCTCGAGATTTTCAAATCTTAGGCGAGCAGCAAGCTCGAAACCCAATAGGTGATGCCAGCCGTTATATAGGCGAGCGCGAGCAAATAGCCGAGCATAACTGCGGTCCAGGTCCAACTATTGGTTTCGCGTTTGGCAACCGCCAGGGTCGAAAGACACTGCGGGGCAAACACATACCAAGCGAGAAATGCGAGCGCCGTGGGTAAGGGCCAGGCGTTTTGCAATGTCACAGCTAGCCCCTGCTCCACCTCGGCTTCCGATCCGGAAATGGCATAAACCGTACCAAGTGCGCCAACGGCCACTTCGCGCGCGGCGAAACCGGGTATCAAGGCAATGGCGATCTCTAGGTTGAACCCGATCGGCCGAACCAAAGGCTCAACCAACCGCCCAATCATACCCGCGTAGGTCTGCGCCAATCCATTTGCGCTCAGTGGAAATGTTGCCAATACCCATAGCGCAACTGAGACGGTGAAAATCATCGTGCCGGCACGACGGATGAACACATAAACGCGCTGCCAAAGCCCCAGGAAAAAGTCACGAGGTTGCGGCCACTTATAGCTTGGTAGCTCCATGACCAGGGATTGGGTCTCGCCCTTGGTGAATGTGCGCTTGAGAACAAAAGCAATGAAAACCGCACTCATAATACCGGCGAGATAAAGGCCAAAAAAGACGAGCCCCTGGAGGTTGAAGGGTCCGACATTTTGGGGCGGGATGAAGGCACCGATTATCAGCGCGTAAACGGGCAAACGTGCCGAACATGTCATCAGGGGTGCCACGAGAATTGTGGTAATCCGATCGCGCTCGCTCTCAATCGTTCGGGCCGCCATGATCCCAGGGATCGCGCAGGCAAAACTTGAGAGAAGCGGAATAAAGGCGCGGCCATTCAACCCAACCTTGAGCATAAGCTCATCCATGAGGAATGCTGCGCGGGCCATATATCCCGACCCTTCGAGTGCCAGAATAAAAGCGAAGAGAACAATAATTTGCGGAAGAAAAACAAGAACGCTCCCGACGCCCGCGATCACTCCATCGGTCACTAAATCGCGCAATAGGGTATCGGGAAGTGTCGTTTGAAGCCAACCGCCCAATGCCGCAAATCCGTCTTCGATCCAGCCCATGGGGGCCTCGGACCAACTGAAAACAGCCTGAAACATAAAGAACAAGATTGAAGCGAGGATCAAAAGCCCAAAAACGGGATGCAAAAAGATCTGATCAAGCGTTCGGGTCGCTCGGTTAAAGAACGGGTCATGCAGAATGGCGGCCCGCGCAATCGCACGTGCCTCAGCCTGAACCGCACGCAAGCTCGGGCTTTCCTCAAGCTGTGAGGGCGCTGTTGGTCCGTTGGCGACAATTTCATCGATTTTTTGCAGAAGGTCGGCGCGCCCTGCCTGCCGCGTTGCATAGGATGCCACGACGGGAACCCCAAGCCGCTCACTCAGGATATTGAGATCGATCTCAAGACCGTCACGTTTTGCGAGGTCCATCAGGTTCAACGAGACCACCATGGGGAGGCCGAGCGACCGGATCTGAAGCACATTGGCAAGGTGTGTTTTCAATCGCGAGGCATCAACCATGACGACCATCGCATCAGGGCGATCGGCGTCATCACGAATACCTTTCAGCGTATCAATCGCCACACGCTCATCCATCGTGCGCGGGATAACCCCATAAATTCCTGGAAGATCAATAAGTTCAACTTCACGGCCAAGAGGTGACTTGAAGTGCCCATGACGGGCCTCCACCGTGACGCCGGCATAGTTCGCGACTTTGGCACGACCACCAGTCAACCCGTTGAAAAGGGTTGTCTTGCCGCTGTTGGGGGCACCCACGAGGGCAAGGCGCAGCGATGTCATATGTCTTGCCTCATCATTCGCTATCTTGACGCCGGACATCTATGGCATCGGCCTCGCCGCGTCGAACAGCGACCAGCGTTGCACCAATCCGAACCGATACCGGGCTTTTGCCTACCGGCCCAACAGCCATAATCTCGATCTCGTCGTTTTCGGCGAAGCCAATCTGACGCAGCTTGATCTCAAGCTCAGGTGAGCAGCGATTGAACCCGGAAATGATGGCGGTATCGCCGATCGACAACGACCCCATCGGCGTTTCGGCACTTTCTTTGAGGCAATCACCACTTTTGTCGATCGGTGATGCGGTTCCACCACCTGCATTCTCAAGACGTGCATCCATAAGCCTCACCAAACCTATATCGGTGGAACGAGCCGCCGACCGCCCGCGGATCTCGTATTCCTATACCGTTGTGTGTTTCACGATGCCTTGCATTTTGCAACTCATTCTTTGTTGCAAAACCTTATCTTGCCCCAAGAAAAAACCGCACATGTGGGCTCCCACACATGCGGCTCTCATCAATTTGTTCGTATAGGCGCCCAAGCGGTTCGCAAAGGCCATCGCGCCGGTGATTAACGTTTGGAGAACTGGAAACTCCGACGCGCTTTCGCCCGTCCGTATTTCTTCCGTTCAACCACGCGGCTATCGCGCGTTAAGAAGCCGGCGGCTTTTAACGCAGGGCGCAATTCCGGTTCAAAAAGGCTAAGGGCCTTACAGATCCCATGCTTTACGGCACCTGCCTGGCCAGACAGGCCGCCACCTTTCACTGTGGCCATCACATCGAACTGACCGACGCGGCTGGTGACCTCGAAAGGTTGGTTCAGGATCATCCGCAGAGTTGGCCGGGCAAAATACTCCAGCTGATCCTTGCCGTTCACAACCACGCGGCCACTGCCAGCCTTTACCCAAACACGCGCGACAGCATCTTTACGCTTTCCGGTCGCATAGGAACGCCCATGTTGATCCACAACACGCTCATGAACCGGAGCTGTATTTTCAACCGGAGCATCTTCAGAGACGGGCACGGCGGCGACATTTGCATCGGCGAGCGCTTCAAGGCCCTGTTTTTCTTCACTCATGATCAGAGGTTCCTCGCGTTTTTGGCATTCCGGCTCGCGAAGTCGATAACCTCGGGCTGCTGGGCCTCATGGGGGTGGGCGTCGCCCGCATAAACTTTCAGGTTCCGCATCTGCGTGCGCCCAAGCGGTCCTGACGGGATCATCCGTTCCACCGCTTTTTCGATGACACGCTCGGGAAATTTCCCATCGAGGATTTCGCCCGCGGTATTTGATTTAATCCCACCAGGGTAACCTGTGTGATGATAATAGACTTTATCAGCGCGCTTGCGGCCGGTCAGTTTGACCTTTTCCGCATTGATAACGATGACATTGTCGCCGCAATCAATGTGGGGGGTGTAGATAGGCTTGTGCTTACCGCGCAGGATCCGCGCGATCTCCGACGCCAGTCGACCGAGTACGATGCCTTCGGCATCAAAAAGCACCCACTTCTTGTCGACCTCGCTCGGCTTTGCCGAATAGGTTTTCATAACAATCTTCCATCATAGGCGGAGCTGCCGTATCATTCAGCCGCTCTCGATCGCGCGGTAGATGTCAGCTTCTCCAAAAACAGTCAAGAAAAATTATTCAAAACCATACACATAAATATATGGTATTATAATACCGTATTTATCAGGTGGCTCTGGATGTGCGGATTCAGGCGAGATATTCCGGCAGACCATCGACAATTGGCCACACCACAAACGCGGGCACGTCGTAACTATGGCGCTCAGTCACAAAGGCTTTCAGATCGTCGATCGCATCGTTCCGGCATTTCATAAGAACGGCGACCTCGGCTGCCTCTTCGATAGCGCCCTCCCATCGATAAACCGAAGTGACGGGGCCAAGTATGTTAACGCAGGCCACATACCTTTCCTCAACGGCTGCGCGCGCGATCCCTTTGGCTTCTTCAAGCGACGAGCAAACAAGATAGATACTTACAGCTTCTGTTTCTAATCGTGTCATCACATGGATGCATTGAGTGCGGCGCGCGCGCGGTGGTGAAGGAAAAGCGTTGATCCCAATAAAAGGATCGCTGTTCCTTGATGCGCAACGCCCAGCCCCACCGGCACAAAGTGCAGGACGGTCAAAATTCCAAGCAATACCTGCAGGGCAACAAGTGTGGTGATCGTCAGCACGCTCATTTTCAGCGCGCGCCCGGCCCCCCTGCCCCATAGCCGCCAAAAGGCAATGGCGGTCAGAAGAACGAGGACATAGGCCCCGATACGATGTTGAAATTGTGCGGTAAGAGGCAACTCAAACCCGGCACGCCAGGAGAGGTCAACCGGATACAGGCCGCTTGGAAGCCACGCGCCAAGCATTTTCGGCCAATCGGTTGCGGCGAGACCACCGTCCATACCTGCCACAAACCCGCCGAGCACAATTTGGATTGCAAACCCGATCAACAGAACCAAGCTCCATCCTCGTACGCGGTGAGCAAGTGTTTCCTTTTCATGCCAGACGGGTAAGCGCATCACGTCCAACGCACTCCAAAACAGCGCTGAAAAGAGAAGGACTGCGAGACTGAGGTGCGCTGTCAAACGATACTGACTCACCGACGGGCGATCCACGAGGCCCGATTGAACCATGTACCACCCGAGTAGGCCCTGCGCACCACCAAGGGCAAATAGCACCAGGACGCGCCCCCGGATGCCCTGGAGCCGCCCACTCCACCAGAAAAAGACCATGGGAACGAAAAACGCGATACCAATACATCGCCCCAAGATCCTGTGTGCATATTCCCACCAGAAGATGGCCTTGAACGCCGAAAGCGACATACCGCGATTGATTTTCTGATATTCCGGGTAGGCTTTGTAAGCTTCGAATTCCCGGTTCCACTCAGCCTCGGTTTGGGGCGGTATCACCCCGTGAATCGGGTGCCAATCGGTCATGGATAGTCCTGACTCGGTCAGACGTGTCGCCCCACCGACCAGGATCATGGTGAGCACAAGGCCCGCCATGACGAAAAGCCATATCGCCACCGGCCGTTGGCGGGTTTTTGTTTCAGAGGATACCGCCAACCCCTCGCCCGCTTGGGAAAAGTCGGCGTTTGCAATCACCTCGGCCATGCACAGTTCCAATACGTCTCAACAGGATTCATGGTCGACATATGGTTGTCCGCCTCACAAGGAAAGCTGTTTGATCGCCGCACTCTATCACCGCCGTCGTATTCTCGAACCCGTCACACATACACGTGAACGATGCGCCGTGGCCACTCTCGACCAACGCGGTTACTCTGCGCACGATCTCAATAAGGCACCATCAGGAAAAAAGGTAGGTTTTCGATGAAGACGCGATTAGGCCATTGCTTGCTGGTTTTTTTCATCCTTTCGGGGTGCACATCGATTGAGCGCTTGGCGTTACCCGATGCAAAACTTGCCGATACGGCATGGGCCAAAGCCGCCGAAACACCGGTGGCGGGTATCTCGCACGAAGTATGGCAGGAATGGCTGACACGATATGTGAAGACCGATCAGGCAGGCGTCAATCTTGTGCTCTATCGAGAGGTTACCGAGCGCGATGAGGCCCGCCTCAACCAATATATCGCCTACCTTGAATCCGTACGCGTCTCGGCTTTATCACGGGATCAGCAGCTCGCTTTCTGGATAAACCTGTATAATGCGAAAACCGTTGCTTTGGTTCTGGAAAACTGGCCGATCACATCAATCAGAGAGGTCAAGCTCGGCGGCGTATTTGCCGTTGGGCCCTGGGGCGCGCCCTTATTGGAAGTTGAGGGCCGCATGCTCTCTTTGAATGATGTGGAACATGGTATTGTCCGGCCGGTTTTTGAGGATAATCGCATCCATTATGCGCTCAACTGTGCGGCCTACAGCTGCCCCAACCTGCAACGCACAGCATACACCGCCGCCAACCTTGAAATGATGCTGGAAATGGCGGCCAAAGCGTATGTTAACGACCCGCGCGGCGTGACGATCGACGGCAA
>JBCDDR010000030.1:0-16902 GCA_039180205.1 Pseudomonadota bacterium
CTCGGCGTCACGCGCTGGGGCACTCTGCTCACTGACCAAAACAGCATGATGACCAATATCGAGGGTGTGTTTGCCGGTGGTGACATTGTGCGCGGGGCGTCCCTTGTGGTGTGGGCCGTTAAAGATGGCCAGGACGCCGCCGACCATATCGGCGCCTACCTGAAATCCAAGGCGAAAGCCGCCGCTGCCTAACCGAGCAGAGCCTTCCCGAAATTCGCCTCGTTGCACGCGAAAAAGGATCATGAATGACCGACGATTGCTTCCCTATACCCTCTGCTGTGGGCTTATATGATCCAGCTGACGAACATGATGCCTGCGGCGTTGGGTTTGTGGCTGAAATCTCAGGTAAGCGCTCACGCCGGGTTGTCGATGCTGCGATTGAGGCGCTGGGGGCGGTTTGGCATCGTGGTGCGGTCGATGCCGATGGCTTAACCGGGGACGGTGCGGGCATTCAGGTCGATATCCCTCAGGGCTTTTTCAAGGAGCATGTCGAACGTACGGGGCATGAAGCTTCCGAGGATACCATCGCCGTTGGCCAGGTGTTTTTGCCGGGCACCGACATGCAGGCCCAGGAGACATGCCGTACGCTTGTTGAGTCAGAGATTATCCGCAAGGGCTTCATGGTCTTTGGATGGCGGCAGGTTCCGGTGGATACATCGGTCATTGGCCCCAAAGGCGAACGGATGCGCCCGGAAATCGAACAGATCATGGTGGGTAACAGCCGCGGTTTCAGCGCCACCGAACTTGAGCGTGTTCTCTATGTGGTGCGCCGTCGTATTGAAACACGCGTGCGCGCTGCCGGTATCAATGACTTTTATATCTGCTCGTTGTCCGCTCAGTCGATTGTTTATAAAGGTCTTTTCCTGGCTGAACATTTGGCGACCTTCTATCCCGATTTGAAAGATAGCCGTTTCATTTCGCGCTATGCGATTTATCATCAACGCTACTCGACAAATACCTTCCCGCAATGGTGGCTCGCCCAGCCCTTTCGCAATCTCGCCCATAATGGCGAGATCAACACAATTCGCGGCAACAAAAACTGGATGAAAAGCCACGAGAAACGAATGCTCGCGCGCGGCTCATTTGATGATGCCGAAGATGTCATTCCCGTTATTCAGCCCGGCGCATCCGACTCATCCGCGCTCGATGCGGTGTTTGAGTTGATGGTGCGCGCCGGCCGTTCTGCACCCCGGGCGAAAACCCAGCTCATTCCCGATGCCTGGTCGAAAGCGCGCGACATGCCAAAAGCACACCGCGACATGTATGCCTATCTGAACTCCGTGATGGAACCGTGGGACGGCCCGGCCGCGATCGCGGCAACCGATGGGCGTTGGGTACTCGGTGGGATGGACCGGGGTGGTTTGCGGCCCATGCGATATGTGCGTACCACCGATGACCTTTTGATCGCCGGGTCTGAAACCGGGATGGTTCAACTCGATGACGACAGGGTCGCCGAACGTGGTCGTCTCGGGCCGGGGGAGATGATTGCGGTCGATCTGGAGGCGGGCGCGTTCCTCCATGACCAACAAATCAAAGACGAGCTAGCGGCGGCGGCTCCCTATGGTGAACTGGTCGCTAAGCACCAGAATTTTAACGACATTGATACGCAGCATATCGCTGACCCCGGGCAGCTTTATTCAGCCGAAGATCTGACGCGGCGGCAACTGGCGGCGGGGATGTCGCGTGAAGATCTTGAGCTGATCCTCGATCCACAGGCACGCGATGGCAAAGAAGCCATTGGATCGATGGGCGATGATACACCGCTCGCCGTGGTTTCGGAAAATCGTCGCAACCTGTCGCAGTTCTTTCGCCAGAATTTCTCGCAGGTTACCAATCCGCCGATCGATCCGTTGCGCGAAACGCGGATGATGTCGCTCAACACGCGGTTTTTCAACTTCACCAACCTGCTTCAGGATGACCCCCGCCGTCGCGATATAGATGATCCTGTTCTGGTGCTTGATAGTCCGGTGATCACGTGCCGCGAGTGGGGCGTCTTGAAATCGATGTTCACCGATCGGGCGGCAGAGCTGGATTGCCTGTTCCCAGCTGATAGCTATGATAATCCACTCGCTCTCACCCGTGCGCTCGATGCGCTTCGTGAGCAGGCGGAATTCGCCGTTCAGGCAGGGCGCGGCCAGCTTTTTCTTACCGACGAAAAGGTCAATCAAGACCAAGCCGCGATCCCGATGATTATCGCAACCGCCGCGGTCCATTCGCATCTTGTGAAAAAGGGTCTGCGCAGCTACGCGAGTATCAATGTGCGCTGCGCACAAGCCTGGGATCCGCATGCCTTCGCGGTTTTGATCGGCAGTGGTGCGACAACGGTCAATGCCTATCTTGCCGAGATGTCGCTGCGCGACCGCCACGCGCGGGGGCTGTTTGGCGAGATGCCTGTCGCGGAAATTCTGGAGCGACACCGAAATGCGATCAACCTCGGCCTGCTGAAAATCCTCTCGAAAATGGGTGTTTCGGTGATTTCCTCCTACCGGGGCGGCTACAACTTTGAAGCCCTTGGGCTATCGCGCGCTTTGGTGGACGAGCTTTTTCCCGGCATGCCCAGCAAACTATCGGGCATTGGGCTTTACGGTGTGATGCTGAACGCGCTTGAGCAGCATGAGAAGGCGTTTTCGGACAATGTCGTGCGCTTGCCCGTGGGAGGATTTTACCGCTACCGGGCCGGGGGGGAGCCGCACGCTTTTGACGGGCGCTTGATCCATATGCTGCAAAAAGCGGTGCGGGACGAAAGCTATTCCACCTACAAACGATACAGCACTGCCCTTGGTGAAATGACGCCGGTAAATTTGCGCGACCTGTTAGCGTTCAAGTCGCTTGGTGAGGCTTTGCCGCTTGCCGACGTCGAGTCGACAACTTCGCTTCGCAAGCGGTTCGTGACGCCAGGGATGTCGCTCGGTGCGCTGTCGCCAATAGCGCATGAGACTTTGACCATCGCAATGAACCAGATCGGTGCCAAGTCGGTTTCCGGGGAGGGGGGCGAAGATCCTGCGCGGTTCCATCCCCGTGAAAATGGCGACAATCCAAATTCACCGATCAAGCAGATTGCGTCGGCCCGTTTCGGTGTTACCGCCGCCTATCTCAATCATTGTGAAGAGATTGAGATCAAGATCGCGCAAGGGGCCAAACCGGGGGAAGGGGGGCAACTACCCGGCTTTAAGGTCACGGCAGAGATTGCCCGGCTCAGGCATGCGACTGAAGGTGTGACACTGATATCGCCGCCGCCTCACCATGACATTTACTCAATCGAAGATCTGGCGCAGCTGATTTATGATTTGAAGCAGATCAACCCGACGGCGCGCGTGTGCGTCAAGCTTGTCTCGTCGGCCGGGATCGGCACCATCGCCGCGGGGGTGGCAAAGGCGCATGCTGATGTGATCCTGATTTCCGGGCATTCGGGCGGTACGGGTGCGTCACCCCAAACCAGTATCAAATATGCGGGCACACCTTGGGAAATGGGGCTCGCCGAGGTGAATCAGGTTCTTTCACTCAACGGTCTTCGTCACAAAATCAAACTCCGCACCGATGGTGGTATCAAAACCGGGCGTGACGTTGTCATCGCCGCGCTGTTGGGGGCCGAAGAATTCGGGATCGGTACAACGTCGCTGATCGCGATGGGCTGTATCATGGTGCGTCAGTGCCATTCCAACACCTGCCCCGTCGGCATTTGTACGCAGAACCCCAAACTCATTGAGAAATTCTCCGGGACCCCCGAGAAGGTCGTGAACCTGTTCACCTTCATCGCCGAAGAGGTGCGTGAGATTCTTGCTGAACTCGGCGCCGAGAGCCTCAAGCAGATCATTGGTCGCACCGATCTATTGCGCCAGGTATCGCGCGGGGCCCCGCACCTCGATGACCTCGATTTGAACCCATTGTTGGTGCGCATCAACATCCCCGACGACAAACGCATCTGCACCGTTAAAGGCCGAAATGAAGTGCCGCCCGCACTTGATGATAAGATGATCGAAGATGCGGCCCCCGTTTTCGCGCGTGGCGAAAAGATGCAACTCAGCTATGCGGTTTCAAACACCGACCGCGCAATCGGGACACGCTTTTCAAGCGAGATTGTGCGCCGGTTTGAAGAAGGCGAACTGCCAAACGAGCATGTAACAATCAAACTGCGCGGAACCGCCGGGCAGTCGCTCGGTGCCTTCGCCGTGCGCGGACTTCGTATCGAGATGGTGGGCGACGCCAATGATTATGTCGGAAAGGGTTTGTCGGGAGCAACCATCGCGATCCGCCCCGCGAATATCCCCGGCTATCAAAGTGCGTCGAATACCATCATCGGTAATACCGTGCTCTACGGGGCAACCGCAGGACAGCTTTATGCGGCGGGTCAGGCCGGTGAACGGTTTGCCGTTCGAAACTCGGGCGCCGATGTTGTGGTCGAGGGTTGCGGGGCCAATGGCTGTGAATATATGACCGGGGGAACAGCCGTCATCCTCGGACCCGTCGGCGATAATTTTGCAGCAGGCATGACGGGAGGGATGGCTTTCGTTCTCGATCGCGAGGATAAATTTCTATCGCGGCTTAATCCCGAAAGTGCGCAAGCGGTTCGGCTGAAAAGCCGATATTGGGAGGCGAAACTGCTCGCACTCATCGCCGCGCATCGTCATAATACGCATTCGGCGCATGCCGAACAGATTCTTGGGGACTGGCCCAATTCACGGATGAAGTTTTGGCAGGTTTGCCCACTCGAGATGGTGGATCGTCTTGACCATCCGCTGGAAGATGCCGTCCCTGCGCCGGGTGAATTGCCGGTGGCTCTGCCGCACACCTAGGGTCTGTTGACAAGCTCTGTTTCGGTCATGGCGCGGAAGATTTTTGTCCGAAAATAGTTTCGCGCGTTGGTCCCGCGTAAACAGAATCCGTGGTTTCCCTTTCCGCCAGTGCGAGCTACGGGGTAAGAGACAAGGCAACCTGCGTCGCAAATATCAGGAACAAAGATAATGATCGTTCTTCCCTGGACCGCACTTTCGACGATCGGTGTCTTGATCGTCTATTTTCTCACCATCCTTGGGGTCGGCCGCGTTCGTATTCGTTACAAGGTGAACCCCCCGGCGACCCAGCATGAAGCGCCCGAGTTCAACCGCGCCTTCCGCACTCAGCAAAATACGCTCGAGCAGATGATGTTGTTTTTGCCTGCCCTATGGGTATTTGCGATCAGCGTTGGCGATAGATGGGCGGGGCTTTTGGGCCTTGCCTGGGTCGTGGGAAGGCTTTGGTATGCGGTCGGCTATACCAAAGATGGCCCGAAACGCATGCCCGGCTTTGTTATCGGTCTGACCGCGGCTGTCGTTGCCATCGTCGGCAGTCTGGTTGCGATTATCGCCGACATCATCGCGGTTTATTTATAGTCGGAACCGACCGCTTCAGTCACCGACGAAAACCCATCGCGTTTCAATCGTTTGGCAAGTCCGCGATTGATCTCCCCGGCAAGGGTAGGGCCCTTGTAGACAAGCGCGGTATAGAGTTGAACGGCCGACGCGCCTGCTTTGATCCGCGCATAGGCCTCTTCAGCACTACCAACCCCGCCCACGCTTATGATGGGGAGCTTCCCCTGGGTGTCGCGCGCGATCACACCGAGCAAGGCACGCGAACGAGGTGCGAGCGGCTCTCCGGAAAGCCCCCCGGTTTCGTGGGCGTTTTCGCTGATCAAATGGCCGGGCCGAGCGATCGTCGTGTTTGATACGATCAACCCGTCAACCCCATGGCGCATAACTTGTCCGAGCAGCTGTCCGAGCGCGTCGTCATCAATATCGGGCGCGATTTTGACAAAGATCGGGACGGCACTCTCGCCGCGCGCGCTCATGACCCGGGTCAACAGGTTTTCAAGCGCATCTCCCGATTGTAAATCCCTCAAGCGGGGTGTGTTGGGGCTTGAGATGTTGATCGTTAAATAGTCGGCAATGCCAGAAAAGCGCGCTACCCCTTCGGCATAGTCTGCAACACGGTCTTCGCTATCTTTATTGGCGCCGATATTGACCCCGATCAGCCCAACGTCGCGCCGGCCTCCGCGGATACGATCGCGCCGGGCAATCGTGTGCGTCAGTCGTGGCCCCGCCGCCATCTGCCCTTGATTGTTGAAGCCGAGCCGATTGATGACGGCCTGATCCTCGGGCAGGCGAAAAAGGCGGGGCTTCGGGTTTCCCGTCTGCGCCCGCGGGGTCAGAGTGCCAACCTCGACAAAGCCAAATCCCGCCCCCAACAGTGCGAGTGGTGCGCGTCCATCTTTATCAAATCCGGCGGCAAGCCCGACAGGCGATGTCAGCGACAATCGTCCAATCTGGGTTGCGAGGACCGGGTCGTGGATCTGAAGCTTATACTGGTGAAGCGCCTGTTTGGCTGCCATGGCGTTGATCACCAGGTCATGCGCACGCTCGGGATCCAGCGCAAACAGCATTTTTCTGGCAAGTGGATAAAAGGCCATTGCAATTATGCCAGCCCCGCGATGTGATCGGGCCATTTGGGAGGATCGTTGGGCGACTCTGCGACCGACCAGATCCCGGTTACGGCCTTCAATGCAAGGTCGCTATAAAGATGCGGAAAGAGGTCACCGCCACGCGAAGGCTCCCACTTCAAATGCGCCGCCGTCAGCGCATCAACACTGATTTCAGCCAGCAGAATTTCTGCACGCTTACTGAAATATTTGGCAAATGTCGCTTTCACCTGTTCGGCGGTTGAGAAATGGATAAAACCGTCACGCAGGTCGTCGGCAGAGCCAACATAAACCCCGGCAGCCTTTGCCTCTCGCCATTCATTACGTGAGAGCAACTTGTAGATCACGGTTGGTGTTGAGGTTTGGTTCATCATGCTTGGGCCTTACCGCGCGAGGCGCGCGTGCGCAATGCCCGCTGTTTCATCACAGTCATTTCGGTCTCGCAAATCGGGCACGCCATCCTCGAAGCCCTTGAATATATCTGACAGGTCAATAGCGTCCGGCATAACTTTTTTCGAAATTACGATGAGGATTTTTATGATCAGCAAAGCGAATGGATTGTCGGCATTCCACACATCACTGAAAGCGGTACTCTTGGGCACTGCGCTTGCCGTTGCTCCGCTTTCGGTCGTTGGCATCACCACCGCCGCCATCGCTGAAGAGGCGGAAACCGAGACCGATCGGTTGAATGCGTTTTTTGAAGAAGAATTTGAAAAGGGCATCAAACGCTCGCCGATTTATCAATCCTATTTGGGCATAAAGACCGATTACGACAAATGGGACGATCCATCCGAAGAAGCCTCGATCCAGAACCTCGCCGATCAGGTGAAATCGCTGTCGCGAATGCGCACGAATTTCGATTTCGATAAATTGTCCGAACAGGGGCAACTCAGTTACCGGCTTTACGAGCAACAGGCCGAACGTCAAATCCGGGCCGCCCAGTTCCGCAATCACCGGTATTATTTCAACCAGATGGGTGGCGGCCAAAGCAGAATTCCAGCATTCCTGATCAACATCCATCGGATCTCAAACGAGAGTGATGCAGAGGCCTATATCAGCCGGCTTTTGGGGGTGAAGGCGTATGTCAATGGGATGCTGAAAGAGACAAGAAAAGTCGCTGACCTTGGCATCCTGCCACCAAAGCTTGTATTTCCGCGGGTAATCGGGGATGCGGAAAATGTCATCAAAGGCGCGCCTTTTGACGATGGTGAGCCTTCTACTTTACTTGCTGATTTCACCAAAAAGGTAAGCCGGCTGGAAGTTGACGATGATCGCAAGGCGCAGCTCATCAAGGGCGCCGAGGCTGCGTTAATCGCCTCGGTTCAGCCTGCATATGAGGCGATTATCGAGCTTATGAAGGCGCAAATTGCAACAGCGACCACCGACGATGGTGTCTGGAAGCTCCCCGATGGTGAGCGTTATTATGCCGAACGCCTCGCCTGGCATACGACCACCGATATGACCGCTGATGAAGTCCATGATCTCGGCCTGGCGGAGGTCGCGCGTATTCACGATGAGATGCGCGCCATCATGAAAAAGGTTGAGTTTGAAGGGACGCTATCTGAGTTCTTCACCTATCTTCGTGAGGATGATCAGTTTTATTATGAAGACAGCGATGAGGGCCGCGCCGCTTACCTTGCGGATGCGACATCGCTCATTGATACGATGCGCAAATCGCTGCCTGACTATTTCGGTGTGCTGCCAAAGGCTGATCTTATCGTGAAAGCTGTTGAGCCCTTCCGTGCAAAGTCAGCAGGGAAGGCGTTTTATCAACGTCCGGCGCCAGACGGCTCACGCCCGGGCACCTATTATGCAAACCTCTATGACATTCGCGCGATGCCAACCTACCAAATGGAAGCGCTTGCTTATCACGAGGGCATCCCGGGTCATCATTTGCAGCTGGCCATCGCGACCGAGCTTAAGGATGTGCCGAAGTTCCGGAAATTCGGAGGCTTTACCGTCTATTCCGAAGGATGGGGGCTCTATACCGAGTATCTGCCAAAGGAAATGGGCTTTTATACAGATCCCTACAGCGATTTCGGGCGGCTCGCGATGGAGCTATGGCGTGCGGCGCGGCTTGTTGTCGATACCGGCCTGCATCATAAGAAGTGGAGCCGCGAAAAGGCGATCCAATATCTGATGGATAATACGCCCAATGCGGAAAGCGATGCGGTCAAAGCGATTGAACGCTATATCGTTATGCCTGGTCAGGCGACGGCTTACAAAATCGGTATGCTCAAAATTCTGGAGCTGCGCGCCCATGCGAAAGAAGCCCTTGGCGAGGCGTTTGATATCAGAGGCTTCCACGATACCGTCCTGGCCTCCGGCCCATTGCCGCTTTCAATCCTTGCTGAACGCATTGACGACTGGATTGCTGAAGTGAAGGCAGGTGCTTAATCGCAAAAAGATAAATTGAAAAGGGGCGGGGGTTCTGGCTCCCGCCTTTTTTACTTGATCGCTCTGGAAACCGCGCGGGCAAGGGCTTTGGCCTCGTCAGCGGCTTTGCTCGCGCCCAGTTCATGCGCCGCCCGGCCGCGGGCAAACGCGGTCGCGAAGGCTGTACGGTTACCAAGGGTTGCATTGCACACTGGATGGTCATCGGCCTTGAGTTGGGCGATGATCTCGTCGGCGAGCTTTCCGCGAGCGGGCAACCGGTTGAGGACGACCAGATAGGGCTTTTTTTCTCCTGATGCGAGGTCGAAGGTTGCTCGGCTCGCCCACAGATCGGGTGCTGTCGGCTGAACGGGGATGACAACAAGATCCGCCTCTCGCACAGCCGTACGCGCGGCGGTTTCGGCATGTGGAGCCGTATCGATGACGACATAGTCATGGGTGCGTTTGGCCTTGCCGACGAGGCTCGACACCTTCCACCCTTCAACCTTTTCACAATCGATCGCGGCGAGTTGGGGGGCGCCATCATCAGCCCGAAGCGCATGCCACGCAGCCAGGCTCCCCTGCGGATCGCTGTCGACCAGCATCACCTTTTTGCCTGAGGAGGCCCAAACACCTGCCAGCTGAGCGGCGATCGCCGTTTTGCCAGCGCCGCCTTTTTGCTGGGAAACAGTGATGATTTTAACCATTGCGGATCTGCCCTATCCCTGGTGCCCATTCCTAGTCATCGTTCGTAGAGGTACTCGTGACGGTGTCGTGGTTCGCCTTTCCCTCGTTACCAGCATTGCGCGGCAAACGCGGCAAATCAATCACGAAGGTCGTACCGCTTGAGTCAGACGACGCCAAAAATAAATCGCCACCATGAGCATTCACAAGTTCGAAGGCGATGGCGAGACCAAGCCCCGTACTTCCGCGACGTCCGGTGGCCACGAAAGGTTTGAACAATTGTTCGCGCACATCCATCGGGATCCCGGGGCCCGTATCGCTTAATCGGAAATGGACATGATCTTCAAACTCATCGACTTCGACACGGATTGCGCCCGTATTTTTCATCGACTGCATCGCGTTTCGAAACAGGTTGAGCACAATGCGGAATACCTGATCGGGGTCCACAGGGCAGACCAGATCCTCGGGGATATCGTTATGCCATTCAGTGAGGCCGGGCGTACCCAGATTGAGCGTTTGTGCCACGTCATTGAAGAGTTCGCGCATTTTCGTCGGGCGCAGAACGGGTTCGGGCTCAGCCGATTTTCCATATTCAAGCGTTTCTTCACAAAGACGAATGCCGCGATCAACGGCGGCGAGCATGCGCGGCGCAAAGCGCTTGATCCGCGGATCTTCCACTTGCGCAATGCTGTCGGATGTCAGTTGGAGCGTCGCGAGGATGTTGCGCAGATCATGATTGATGCGACTGACCGCACCGCCCAGATCGGCAAGTCGTTTTTGCTGGCGAAAGGCGCCGCGTACCTCTTGCTGCATCAGCCGCATGGCATGCTGTGCGACACCGATTTCGTCGGATCGCTGCGTTGGCGGTAGGGTTAGGCTCGCATTTTCAGGGTCCTGACGAAAAGCAGTCAGGCTCTCGGTGATGCGCCGCATCGGCCGGACGATGAGGATATGGAGCGACAAATAAATCAGCGAGGCAGTGGCGATTGAAATGATGAGCGAGAGAAAGAGAACATTCTTTCCAAACACGATCATCGAGCGGAAAACGATACTTTCGGCAAACATCACCTCGATCGTTTTGCCCTCTTTGTTCGGATCGAACAGGGCAACAACTTTCACGTTGCCCTTTCCATGTCGGTTCCAGGTTTGAAACGCAGCCATCAGGCTCTTGAATTCAACGGGTTCGGTGAAATCGAATTCGTTCGTCGTCGGCGCGAGCTTTGTTTCTCCCGCGACCAACATGCGCATCGCCTGCTCTTTCACCACCACCGCGTCGAGATTGGACGCGGCCAACACCATTGTTGCGTTCCGCTCACACTCTTCCTGTGCGCTACAGTTTTCAACGATTGCCGCGATCAGTCGCCCGACATCGACCTGACGTTCTGCAAACCCACGCCAATGATTGGCGACAGAGGGGATAAACACCAGGACTTCAACAAGCATGATAAAGACAATCGTCAAGCCGAGAAGTCGAGCCGACAGACCCGTGGCAGCAAGTTTGCTGTCCTTCACGCTTTGGGCGGCTTTCCCGTCCCTATCTTCGCTCAAGGAATCGAGCGTTGCTTTTTGATTACGCATAATCCCCTGGAGTTAGCAGCAGCCTAGCCGAAATGCGATAGAAACTTGACGATTTTCTTGGTGCGCGGGCTGAACAGAGTTTCGGTATAGGCGGACCCGGCCGCACGTTTGTTAATCTCGCCAAGTGTAGGGTATGGCGCGATAAAACTGGTCATCGCGCGGATTTTCATACCTTGATCGACGGCGATGATCCAGGGCTGCAAAAGCTCGCCAGCCTGTTTGCCAACGATCGATGCACCAATGATCTTATTCTTGTGTAAAACCACTTTGACGAGCCCATCGGTGGCGCGTTCCGCCCGCGCACGGTCGTTCTCGGCATATTCCCATTTCAGGACTTTGACCTTGTCACCATGGGTTTCCTGCGCGCTCGCCTCGGTCATACCGACATGTGCAAGTTCGGGGTCAGTAAAGGTTACCCATGGCGTCGCCTCGCGCTTCGCTTTGGCGGGAATGCGGAACAGTGCATTTTGAATCACCACGCCCGCCTCGTACCCCGCGACATGGGTAAATTGAAGGCCTCCAGAACAATCGCCAATTGCAAAGATTTTCTTGTTCGAGGTTCGTAAACGGGCGTCAACCTGAATGCCGCGGTTGGTATATTCGATACCTGCCGCCTCAAGGTTGAGGGTTTCGATATTGGGGGTTCGCCCTGCGGCGACAAGCAGATGGCTGCCGGAAACGATCCGGGCGGTGCTCTCGTCGCCCTCAGCGTCTTTGATATAGACTTCAACACCGCCGTCCGCCGCTTGGGCGACGCGTTCAATCGCCGTGTTGCCCATGATCTTGATACCCTCTGCGCTCAGCGCGTCGAGCACGGTTTGGGTGAGTTCCGGATCGTCCTTCCCGAGCGGACCAAACCGTTCGAGTACGGTCACTTGAACACCAAGGCGGCGATGCGCTTGGGCCATCTCCATACCGATCGGGCCGCCACCGATTACGATCAGGTGATCGGGCTTCGTCTTATCTTCAAAAATCGTTTCATTGGTATGGTGTGGGGTCTCATCAAGCCCTGGGATGGGCAAGGTCATGGGCCTCGACCCGGTCGCTATAACAAACCGGCGCGCGGTAATTTTCTGATCGCCGACCTGGACCGTTTTGCCGTCAAGAAAGCGTCCCTCTCCAAGGATCACATTGACCCCCAGACCTTCAAAACGTTCAACCGAATCATGCGGGGCAATCCCCGCGATTACATCGGCGACATGGTCTTTAACGGCAGCAAAATCGATTTCTGGTTCTGTGGCGTGGACACCAAACTTTGTGGCGGTCCGAAAGCTGTGCGCGGTCTTTCCCGCTGCGATAAGCGCTTTGGATGGAACGCAGCCATAATTCAGGCAGTCGCCACCCATTTTTCCGCGTTCGATCAAGACGGTGGAAACGCCCATTTGCGCCGCACCTGCGGCAACGCTCAAACCGCCGGAACCGGCGCCGATAATACAAAGGTCTGTTTTGATGATTTCACTCATGAAGATATCCTCGTCAACAGGCGCTTGGCCCGCTCAAACACGCGTCGGCGGTGATGCGGGCGCAGCCGTATCGTTCTATTTCAATCCGTATTGTTCGAACATCGCAGAAGCTGGTCGGGTCTCGTGAGAGGGCGGGGTGTGTCACCGATTGTGGGGTGATTAGTGTGTTCGGCGCAGCGTGCCCCATATCCCTACCGCCGCCCTCTTTTTGCTCTCGAGCCGCATGAAATGGCTAGCTAGCGTCTTCGGTATCAAGCTTCGTTTTACGCAGTTTCTTCACAACGACAGGCAGCAGGGCGAGCAGCGCAAGACCGATCAGCGGGCCAAGCACCTGAGGCTCGAAAATAATGCCAAGGTTCAGGTCCTCGCCCTTATCCAGCGCCGCGCCGAGGCCATTGCCGACCCCTGCATAAACAAAGGTGCCCGGCATGATGCCAAACAGTGTCGTGACGATGTAATTGCGGGTTTTCACGCCGAGGAAAGCAGGCGCAATGTTGGCGATGAAGAAAGGCACCACCGGGACCAAGCGGATGATGAAGAGGTAGCTTACTTCCCCTTCGCGGAAACCTGCTTCGAGCTTTTTCAGGAAAGGCCCGGCTTTCGCATGCAGCGCCTCGCCGAGCGAAGTCTTGGCAACAAGAAAGATAATCGTTGCCCCAATTGTCGCCCCAAGCACGACGGTCGCGCCGCCTAGCCAGGTCCCGAACATGAACCCACCAGCTAACGTCATCACAAGACCTGTTGGTAAGGATAGCGCTGTCGTCACGGCATAAAGGACCATGAAGGCGAGCGCGGCCAAAATACCGTAATCACTCACAAAGGCTTGGAGCGCCTCACGATTTTCCTTCAGCGCATCAAGCGAGATGTAGTTCTGGAGACCAAGCCCCCACGCCGTTCCGATCGCGGCAACAATCATCACCAAAGGCAAAAAGCGTTTGATCATTGATTTTTTCTCGGAACCTGCCGCCTCGGCGGTTCCTGGTTCCAAATCATTGGCCGCTGCGGCCATGGTTACGTTATTCGACATCATTCAATCCCCAATCATAATCATAGCTGCTAATTCGTGTGGTTGTGGCAAGTTTTTCGGCTTTTTCGCCTTCTGCAAATTGGCGAAGGTGTTCAAGGATACCCGCCTGATTGCCCCCAAAATCTTCATCAAACCATTTGTAGATACTCGATACAGTCAGTTTTTCGCCGTTAAAGCTGGCGCCCCTTTCGGATGCGATGTAGGCGCGTGCACCTTCGGTCAGCATCGCATCGAGTTCGTCGGCGCGGAATGCTTTCGCAGCCAAGTTCGGGCAACCAATGGACGCACAATTCACAGCATAATGTACACGGTTGTCGGCAAAGATGGGTCTCAAGATATTGTGCTCGATATTGTCTAGCGTGAGGTCATCGCCACCGAGTGATATGCGCTTGTCTTTCCATGGCCCTGGCGAAAATAAGCTGCCGCCGACTCTTTTGATGCTTTTAACCGGGTATTCCTCAAGGATCGCGCGAACCGTTACCGCGTTATACAGGTTGATCCAAAATGCCATTTGCTGATTGCGCGTCAGCTGAGCGACTTCGGTTGCTTCAAGCGATGCGATATATGTTTCAAGCGCGGCGCGGTCGTCTGCGGTCACGGCCCCATAATCGAGCCGGTTGAGACCATCGGCATCGGTTTTCACATAACGACCCAGAAACGCGTCCCATGCGCTGTGATCCACCTCGACCGTGCGGGTTTCCGCAAAGGCCTTGTAGGAGTCGAGGGCTTTGGGCGCCGCGTCTGCACTGGATGAAAGGGCAATGGTCGCGGTGGCCGCAAGCGCCAGTGCGATCGCAGTCTGCTTGATAAGGTGTACGGCGGATAGTGCCTGTTTTGTGGCAACCCGAGTCGTTTGAGCGGGTCGGCGGTTGCCAATCGAAAAATGATGGGTCATCGTCATAATGTTGTGGTTCCCTTGCCGGGTTTGATGTTCGCAACTGCAACAAAACGCTATGGGGCTGGAATTGGGGCTGAATTCACGTGGGAAAAGGGGGCGTCACAGCGTTGTGACGCAGATGTCAGTCAGGGGAGCCCATGTGAATTGACAAGTATGGGCCAAAGCGCTAGGTCGGGCGCTTCAGATTATCCGCCAAACGTTCGGGCTGCTCGGAATGATGCCGTTGCAGTTCATCGAGATTCGAAGGTTTCCTGCTATGAAACGCACTTTTCAGCCGAGCCGTCTGGTTCGTAAACGTCGCCACGGGTTTCGTGCGCGTATGGCGACAAAAAATGGTCGCCGGGTTCTTTCGCGCCGTCGGTCAAAAGGGCGGGCCAAGCTCTCAGCATAAGCCCACGTCCCCCTCTGCCAGGGGGAGACCGGAACCACGTCCCGGAGTCTCGCCCATGTCTGCAGCCTTACCTGACCCAGTCGCAGCACCAAATATCAGGCCGGTACCCACGTTAAAGGCGCGTGCCGAATTCCGCCGTGTGGACCGAGGCGCGAAATGGGTGACCCCTGGTTTCATTTTGCGCGCCATACCCAATCAAACGACCCGCGTGGGCTATACGGTCTCAAAAAAGGTTGGCAACGCTGTTGTGCGAAACCGGGTAAAGCGTCGTTTGCGAGCGCTTGTCGCGGATGCCGCGAAGGACGCGATGCTTTTTGACGCTGATCTCGTATTGATCGGCCGGAGACCTGCTTTCGATCGTCCTTTTGCCGCGCTGACAAAAGACTTTCGCGAAGGGCTTTCCAAGGTCGAGCGACGATTGGGAAAAGCACGGCCATGACCAGGCTTGCCGTTTCCTTATTGAAGCTACCGATCCATATTTATCGCTACAGTTTATCCCTTCTCATCGGGCCGACTTGTCGCTATCAACCCACCTGTTCGGAATATGCATTAACTGCGATTGAGACGCATGGCCCGGTTCGTGGGGTGGGGCTTGCCATGAAACGAATTTTGCGTTGTCACCCCTGGGGCGGCGAAGGCTATGATCCTGTCCCGCCGAAGCCCTGCTGCACAACTCAGGGTGATGAACTGCATACCCGCTCGAAGGCACCGCGTTAAAGAGAAAGATATGTCAGATCAACGGAACCTCATTCTCGCGTTTGCGATTTCGATGGGTATCCTGCTCATTTGGAACATGTATGTGTCACCGCCTCCGCCCCCGGCGGAACCGGCGGTATCAAGCGAGGTCCCCAATGCGCCGGCAAATGCAAACACGCCAACACCGAGCCCGCAACCGGGCAAAGGCGCAGATGCTGTCGTTGCGCGTGAGCAAGCGATTGAGAATACGCCGCGTCTTCCGATCAACTCACCAAGTCTAAAGGGTTCGATCGCGCTGAAGGGCGGGCGGATCGACGACTTAATCTTCACCAAATATTTCACGACTGTCGAACAGGAAACACCCGAGATCCTGTTGAGCCCCGCGAAGACTGTGGGTGGATACTACGCGAACCTTGGTTGGGTCGCCGCGAGCGGCCAGGCGGTGGCCGTTCCAGGGGCCGATACCATCTGGACGCCCGATGGTGACGAACTGACACCGAACAGGCCGGTGACATTGACGTGGGATAATGGCGCTGGGCTGACTTTTGAGCGGCGGATCGAGGTGGATGATGATTATATGTTCACCATCACCCAACGGGTGCGCGCCACCGGATCGGTGGCTGCCACGCTTATACCCTATGGCCTTGTCGCGCGGCTCGATACCCCAAAAACGGCCGGTATCTTCGTCTTGCACGAGGGGCCACTCGGCGTATTCGATAGCACTCTCAAGACCCTAAGCTACTCCGATATGCGCGAGGATGGGCCTGTCACCCGCGAGAGCACGGGCGGCTGGATCGGGATTACCGATAAATATTGGATGACCGCGCTGATCCCCGACCAGAGCGCACAAGTGATGGGCAGGTTTGTCCATACCAATACAGGCCGCGACCGCTATCAGACCGATTTCATCTATAAATCAGCGATTGCGGTTAGCCCCGGGCAGGATGCGGTCGTGACAACACGCCTTTTTGCTGGTGCGAAAGAGGTTGATCTCATCAATAATTATCGCAAAGCCTTCGATATCGATCGCTTCGATCTCACCATCGATTGGGGTTGGTTTGTGTTTCTGACCAAGCCCTTTTTCTGGGCGCTCCATCAGATCCACGGCTTCGTCGGTAATTTCGGCATCGCCATTCTTGGTCTGACGGTTCTCATCAAGCTCGTCTTTTTCCCGCTTGCGAACACGTCTTATAAGTCACTCGCGAAGATGAAGGCGATGCAACCCCGCATGAAGGAAATCCGGGAACGCTACTTCTCGCGATACATGTTTGACCCAAAAGTAAGCAACTTGACAGGTGGCCGCAAACAATTTGTTGTGTCAGAATACAAATTACGATGTTA
>JBCDDR010000031.1:0-16765 GCA_039180205.1 Pseudomonadota bacterium
AAACAGCCCGAGTGTGACAAAACCCATGTGCGCGACCGAGGAATAGGCGATGAGCTTTTTCATATCCTCCTGAACGAGCGCCACCAGCGATGTGTAAACGATCGCAACCAGGCTTAGCAAAACCACGAGCCACGCAAGCTCTGCGCTCGCTTCTGGAAACATGGGCAACGAAAAGCGCAGAAACCCATAGCCCCCCATTTTCAGAAGCACACCGGCAAGGATCACTGACCCAGCCGTCGGGGCCTCCACATGCGCGTCGGGCAACCATGTATGAACCGGCCACATCGGCATTTTGACCGCAAAGGACGCAAAAAAGGCCAGCCAGAGCCATGTCTGTGCGGCGGGCGCGAAGTCATAGGTCAACAGCGTGGGTACGTCGGTCGTCCCTGCGACTTGCGACATATAAATCATGGCCAACAGCATTAAGACCGAACCCAAAAGCGTGTAGAGAAAGAACTTGAAGGCCGCATAGATACGCCGCTTGCCGCCCCATACCCCGATGATGAGGAACATCGGCACCAGCCCAGCCTCGAAGAAAACGTAAAACAGGAACAGATCGAGTGCTGAAAACACACCGATCATCAGCGTTTCCATCACGAGGAAGGCGATCAGATAGTCTTTGACCCGATGCTGGATTGAGTCCCAGCCCGCAAGGATACAAACGGGCATAAGGAATGCCGATAACACGATCAAAAGTAGTGAAATGCCATCGACACCCAAATGATAGGCAAAGACATCACCAAAGGCGCGGCTGTTTTCGACGAATTGAAAGCCCGCTTCGCCATAATCGAATTCGATCCACAGGAAGATGGCGAGTGCAAAGTTGACGCCGGTCGACCAGAGTGCGGTAGCACGCGCGTTGCGTTTCACGCGCTCGTCGTCGCCGCGCATCGTCAAAATGAGTAATACACCCACCAGCGGCACCACGAGCATGGCGCTTAAAATCGGCCAATCCATGCAACTATCCTCCGGTCAGCGTGGGTAAGAGCCAGATGGCCGCCCCGCCAAGTGCCAGCCCTATCAACATGATGAAGGCATAGTGATACAAAAGACCGCTTTGCAAACGTCGTGCGCGTGCGGCCAAAGACTTGACCTGGCTGGAAATTCCATCGGGACCCAAACCATCAATCAAACGACCGTCGCCGCTTCGCCAAAAGAAGCGGCCAAGCGCCTGAGATGGCCGAACGATCAAAAACTCGTAGAGTTCATCAAAATACCACTTGTTGAGGAGGAAACGATAGAGACCGGAAAACCGGTTTGCGAGCCGTGTAGGTGAACCCTTGTCAACCAGATACATCCAAACCGCGATCAAAAAGCCCAGCACCATCATTCCGGTCGGCGCCCATTTCGCAAGCCCTTTGACACTGTGCGCCTTGTCCATCGCCTCGAAAGACGCAGGATGAATGGCGCCATTCCAAAAGCTCTTGGATGGGTCATCATGTCCAGCTTCCGACCCGTGGGCATGCCCATGGGCGGTGTCGGAACCATGATGAAGTCCTTCCGCTTCAGCGGGCTCCTGGTTCGCCGCGACCGCGGCATGGGCCTCGCCATGATGCCCCCCAGTGAAATAGGATTTGGTAAGATACCCGGCCCCAACAGCGCCGATGGCCAATACAACCAGTGGCACAACCATAACGAGTGGGCTCTCATGCACATGGCTCATCACGGAACGTGACGCACGCGGTGTTCCATGAAATGTCATAAAGATCAGGCGCCAGCTATAAAAGGAGGTCATCAAGGCTGCCGCCGTCCCAAAATAATAGGCATATTCCCCCACACCCGTGCCGGCGCCATAGGCCGCCTCCAACACAATATCCTTTGAATAAAACCCGGAGAGGAATGGGAAACCTGTCAGCGCCAACGTGCCGATCAACATAAGCGCGTATGTCGTCGGGATCAGTTTCCAGATCCCCCCCATATTGCGCATATCCTGCTCGTCGGACATCGCATGGATCACTGAACCCGCGCCCAGGAACAGAAGCGCCTTGAAAAACGCATGGGTGAATAAATGAAAGATTGCGGCCCCATAGGCGGAGACACCGATCGCAAAGAACATATAGCCGAGCTGCGAACAGGTCGAATAGGCGATCACGCGCTTGATATCGTTTTGGACAAGCCCAACCGAGGCCGCGAACAGCGCTGTGGTCGCGCCAACGATCGCAACAACCTCGAGCGCACCGGGTGCTAACTCGAAAAGGGGTGAGCATCGCACAAGCATGAACACCCCGGCCGTCACCATTGTTGCGGCGTGGATCAGTGCGGAAACGGGCGTCGGACCCTCCATCGCGTCGGGTAGCCAGGTATGCAATCCCAATTGGGCTGATTTGCCCATCGCCCCCACAAACAGCAGCAGACAGATCGTGGTGAGAATATCCGCTTCGAACCATAGGAATGTAAAGGTCTGGCCCGCAACATTTGGCGCAGAGGCGAAAATCGTATCAAAATCGAGGGCGCCAAAAACCACGAAAATCGCAAAGATTCCAAGCGAATACCCGAAATCGCCAACGCGGTTGACGACAAATGCCTTCATCGCCGCGCTGTTGGCGCTCGGCTTGTGGTGCCAGAAGCCGATGAGCAGGTAAGACGCCAACCCAACCCCCTCCCAGCCAAAGAACATTTGAACGAGGTTGTCGGCGGTCACCAGCATCAGCATCGCAAAGGTGAACAAGGAAAGGTAAGCCATGAACCGGGGTTTCGCGGGATCATGGCTCATGTAGCCGATTGAATACCAATGGACGAGCGCGGAGACGGTGTTGACCACGACGAGCATCACGGCGGTGAGCGTGTCGATGCGCAAACCCCAATCGAATGTCAGCGTACCCGAAGTGACCCATTTGAGTACCGGGACAAAGGTCGCTTCATGGCCAAACCCGACGTTGACAAACGCA
The DNA here is from genome assembly GCA_039180205.1 of Pseudomonadota bacterium. Taxonomy (GTDB): domain Bacteria; phylum Pseudomonadota; class Alphaproteobacteria; order Sphingomonadales; family JBCDDR01; genus JBCDDR01. Next base: position 2,889 of record JBCDDR010000031.1, read on the forward strand.
ACCCACGAAAGCCCTGCCGCAATCGTCACCGCAATCGAGGTGATGAATTGGGACAGGCGATCGCCAAGCTGGTTCCCTCCAAGCCCAACAATAACCGCAGCAACGAGCGGCAAAAAGACGATTAACTTATAGATCATGGGTAGGCGCGCCCTTTAAGCTCTCAGCCCTTCATGAGATTGATGTCTTCAACCCCAATCGACCCGCGGTTGCGGAAATATATGACAAGAATGGCAAGCCCGATGGCCGCCTCACCCGCGGCAACGGTCAGCACGAATATTGTGAAAATCTGACCCTCAAGATTGCCGAGTGCAGTTGAAAACGCGACCAAATTGATATTGACGGCAAGCAGCATAAGCTCAACCGACATAAGAATGATGATCACATTCTTCCGGTTAAGGAAAATCCCGAAAACACCGAGCGAGAAGAGAACAGCGCCAACGATCAGATAATGTTCCAGCCCAACAGTCATCTTCAGGCCCCCTCACCCGGATCCATTTTGACGATTTCGAACGCCTCTTCGCGACGACGCGCCACCTGTTTCGCAATCGACTGGCGGCGCACACCGGGGCGCTGTCGATGGGTAAGCACGATGGCCCCAATCATTGCAACAAGCAGGATCATACCTGCCGCCTGGAAGAGATAAATATAGTCGGTATAGAGAATGGCCCCGATCGAGTGGGTGTTCGTGATCTCTTCCGCGGGAAAGATTTGTGCCCCGCGCACCTCATTTGCTGAAGGCGCGCTTCGCCAAAAAACCGCCACCAGAACGAGCTCAGCCAACAACACGAGCCCGACCAATGCACCAATCGGAAGATATTGGATAAATCCCTCGCGCAGCTCGACAAAATTTATATCGAGCATCATCACGACAAACAGGAATAAGACGGCGACTGCCCCCACATAGACGATCACCAGGATCATCGCGATAAACTCAGCGCCCAACAAAACGAAGAGTGCCGCAGCGGAGAAAAAGGCGAGGATGAGAAACAGAACCGAGTGCACGGGGTTACGGGCTGTGATCACCATGAAACCGCTCACGACCACAACCGTTGAGAATAGGTAGAAAGAAATGGTCTCGATCACGCTGAACCCCAGGCTTTTTGCCGGTTTGGATCGTCCATCCTCCGACATTTATTAGAAATAGTCTATTGAACTTCCGCCTTCTTAGCGATAGGGGGCATCGGCTGCAAGGTTTGCTGCGATCTCTCGTTCCCATCGGTCGCCGTTTGCCAGTAAACGCTCCTTATTATACATCAATTCTTCGCGCGTTTCGGTGGCAAACTCAAAGTTTGGACCCTCGACAATCGCATCGACGGGACAGGCTTCCTGACAGAACCCGCAATAAATGCATTTGGTCATATCAATGTCGTAGCGCGTCGTGCGACGGCTGCCATCATCGCGCGGCTCGGCTTCAATTGTGATCGCCTGGGCCGGGCAAATCGCTTCACAGAGCTTACAGGCGATGCAGCGTTCCTCGCCGTTCGGATAGCGCCTCAACACATGTTCGCCGCGGAAACGCGGTGAGAGCGGGCCCTTTTCATAAGGATAGTTGATCGTGGATTTCGGGCGAAAAAAATACTTGAGCGTCAACCACATGCCTGAGACGAACTCGCTCAGCAACAAAGCTTTGGCCGACTGTTGAAGCGCCGACATAACTAGTCTCCTGACTGACTAATGGATTGCAGCTGTTGCCCGGCATGGCGCGGGGCTGGTGTCTCGGGGATCATATCGAAAGACACCAGGATACCGGCAACGATAACCACCCAGGCAAGCGAAATCGGCAAAAACACCTTCCACCCAAGCCGCATGAGCTGATCATATCGATAGCGCGGCACAGTTGCTTTCACCCAGGCAAACGCAAAGAAAAAGAAGGCGATCTTGAGGAGGAACCAGATGATGCCCGGCACCGCATACAAGATTGGAATATCGAAAGGTGGCAGCCAGCCGCCGAAAAAGAGCAACGCGCACATGGCGCACATCAAAAGAATATTTGCGTATTCGCCAAGGAAGAAGAGGGCGAACGACATCGATGAGTATTCAACCTGATATCCGGCGACGAGCTCGGCCTCGGCCTCAGGCAGGTCAAATGGGGGACGGTTCGTTTCAGCCAGCGCCGAGATGAAAAAAATAATGAACATGGGAAACAGCAAGGTGAACGCAAACCCCTGAATGGGTAGACCGCGCTGCGCCTCGACAATGTCGGAGATGTTGAGTGACTGCACCATCATCAGGACGGTAACAATCACGAAACCTATGGAGACCTCATAGCTCACCATTTGCGCTGCTGACCGGAGGCTTCCCAAAAAGGCATATTTCGAGTTAGAGGCCCACCCGGACATGATGATCCCGTAAACCCCGAGGCTCGATATGGCGAACAGGTACAGGATACCAACGTTTACGTCGGCCAAAACCAGCCCGACATCAAACGGGATCACTGCCCACCCGATCATCGCGAGTATGAAAGTGACCATGGGCGCGATCAGAAAAACCGCGCGGTTCGCCCCCGATGGAACGATCGTTTCCTTGAGGAAAAGCTTAATCGCATCAGCAAAGGTCTGCAGCAAACCGAAGGGGCCGACGACGTTCGGCCCTTTCCGCATCTGCATCGCCGCCCAGATCTTTCGATCCGCGTAAACGGCGAAGGCAACGGAAACCATAACCGCACCCAAAATCACAAGGATGGGCAACAGAATCCCGAAAACGTTGCCCCAGAAGGGCCCAAGGAACGGGATCAACAACTCAGCCATCGGTGCCTGTTCCCTTTTCCTCGCCCTCGCCCAAAATCTCGGCAACACAGTTCGCCATCGTCTCTGAGGCGCGCGCAACTGGGTTTGTCATATAGAAATTCTGAACCGCATACGCGCGGTGGCTTGCATCAATGGCATCACCAGACCCAAAACCGTCCCACGCTGCTGGAACAATTTGATCAAGCTCGGCAAAGTGCGGATGCGCCGCCACAATTTGTTCGCGCAGTGCTTCGTGGCTGTCAAAGGGAAGTTTGGTACCAACGCGCTCTGATAAAGCACGGAAAATCGTCCAATCCTCACGCGCATCGCCTGGCGGGAAAACCGCCTTCAATGTCCGTTGAACGCGCCCTTCCGTATTTACATAATAGGCCGATTTTTCGCTGTAGGCCGCGGCAGGCAAAATCACATCCGCCACAGACACCCCGATGTCTCCGTGCGAACCGACATAAACGGTGAAGACGTCTCGAAATGGCGATACGTCGCGCTCGTCAGCATGAAGCAGAAACGCTGCATCCAATTCACCGGCACGGGCGCGGTCTTCAATCACTGGCACGCCCCCATCGCTGATAAATCCGATGTCGAGGCCACCCACCCGGCCCGCCGCCGTATGCAACATGCCATACCCGTTCCAGTCTTCGCCAACTGCGCCAACACGCTCGACCAGCGCGCGCACAGCACCCTGAATTGCAGGCGCGTCCTTGGCCATCAGAGCGCCCTGACCAAGCAATATCAGAGGACGTTCAGCGGACGCCAGCATATCGCCAACACCGCCATCTCCAGGCTTGATCGACGCAAGAACAGTGAGGTCCTCACCAATCCAGTCGACGGGATAAGTCAAATCGACCTCTGCCCCGACCGCCGCGACTTTCATGCCATTGAATTTGATCGCAGTCCGGATCCTGGTGTTGATAATCGGGGCCTCAACACGCGGGTTTGCGCCGATCAGCAGCAACGCATCCGCCGCTTCGATGCCCGCAATCGTCGAATTCACAATGTAGCCCGCGCGCGCGGAGGCATCCGTTAACGTGCCATCGCTCCGGCAGTCATGCATCGTCGAACCGAGGCTGTTCACGAGGCTCTTCAGCGCCCACATGCCCTCGACGTCGGCAAGATCCCCGGCAATGGCGGCGATGCGATCACCTGATTTGCCCTGAAGCCCCGCGACAATCGCGGCAAACGCTTCATCCCAGCTTGCCTCGCGAAGCTCGCCATCGCGCTTCACATAGGGTCGGTCCAGCCTGCGCTTCGCAAGGCCATCGCAGGCATACCGCGTTTTATCTGAGATCCACTCTTCATTGATGTCTTCACTGAGCCGCGGCAGCACCCGCATAACTTCACCCGAACGGCTGTCCATGCGGATATGGCTACCCACTGCATCCATGACATCGATCGTCGGCGTGTTTTTGAGCTCCCAGGGCCGCGCCTTAAAGGCATAGGGTTTCGAGGTGAGCGCCCCCACCGGACAGAGGTCGATCACATTCGCCGACATCTCAGATGACGCGGCTTTTTCCAGATAGGTCGTGATCTGCATATTTTCGCCGCGGAAAACGGCGCCGATTTCCTCGACCCCCGCGACTTCTTCTGCAAAACGCACACACCGCGTGCAATGAATGCACCGCGTCATGATCGTCTTGATCAAGGGACCCATATATTTTTCGGCGACCGCGCGTTTATTCTCGTCATAGCGGCTTGCCCCACGCCCATAGGTCATCGATTGGTCCTGCAGGTCGCATTCACCGCCCTGATCGCAAATCGGGCAATCGAGCGGGTGATTGATCAGCAGAAACTCCATCACCCCTTCGCGCGCTTTTTTGACAAGCGGTGAGTTGGTGCGGATTTCTGGCGGGGACCCATCGCGGTTTGGCCGCAGGTCTTTCACCGACAACGCACACGAGGCCTGCGGCTTTGGGGCACCCACCCATTCAACCAGGCACATCCGGCAGTTTCCTGCAATCGAAAGGCGTTCGTGATAACAGAAGCGCGGGATCTCGGCTCCCGCCTCTTCACATGCCTGGAGGACGTTCATCTCCGCCGGAACCTCAATTTCGGTACCGTTGATGTTCAATGTGCGTGTTTCGCTCATAGTGTCCTTGTCCCGAGCCGCCCGCGTGGCGCGCAAATTCCTAATTGATAGGTTTACTCAGCCGCCTGCAAACCACCGCGTTTACCCGCAATCCGCTCTTCAATCATCGGGCGGAAATGCCGGATCAAACCCTGGATCGGCCAAGCCGCCGCATCACCGAGCGCACAGATCGTGTGCCCCTCCACCTGATACGTGACCTCCAACAAGGTATCGATCTCTTCAGGGTCCGCATCCCCGCGCGCCAATCGTTCCATCACGCGCCACATCCAGCCCGTACCTTCGCGGCATGGGGTGCACTGGCCGCAACTCTCGTGCTTATAAAAGTAGGAAATGCGCGAAATTGCTTTGATCAGATCGGTTGACTTATCCATCACAATAACGGCGGCAGTGCCAAGCCCGGTTTGTTCGGCTTTCAATGAATCAAAATCCATCAGAATATCATCGCAGATTGATTTTGGGATCATCGGCACCGATGATCCACCGGGAATGACCGCCAGCAAATTGTCCCAGCCACCGCGCACCCCGCCAGCATGTTTTTCAAGTAATTCCTTGAGTGGAATCCCCATTTCCTCTTCCACGTTACAAGGTTTGTTGACGTGACCCGAAATGCAGAAAAGTTTCGTGCCCGTGTTGTTCGGGCGACCTAGACCCGAAAACCAACCCGCCCCGCGACGCAGAATGGTCGGCACCACGGCAATCGATTCCACATTATTCACCGTCGTCGGACGGCCCCATACCCCCACATTTGCCGGAAACGGCGGCTTCAGGCGCGGTTGCCCTTTCTTGCCCTCCAGGCTTTCGATAAGCGCCGTTTCCTCGCCGCAAATATAAGCCCCGGCACCGCGGTGGAGATAAACATCAAAATCATAGCCAGATCCGCAGGCATTTTTGCCGATGAACCCATGTTCATAAGCTTCGTCTATCGCGGTTTGCAGGTTATTGGCCTCTAAAACGAACTCGCCACGGATATAGATGTAAGCTGCGCGCGCGCGCATTGCGAACCCGGCAAGCAAAGCGCCCTCAACAAGCTTTTGCGGGTCGTGGCGCATGATTTCGCGGTCTTTACACGTCCCCGGCTCACTCTCATCGGCATTGATCACCAGATAACTTGGCCCGCCATCAGCGTTTTCTTTCGGCATGAACGACCATTTGAGCCCCGTCGGGAAGCCCGCGCCCCCGCGACCGCGCAGCCCGGAGTCCTTGACTTGTTCAATGATCCAGTCCTGCCCCTTGGCGATCAGGTCCTTGGTATAATCCCAGTCGCCACGATGCATGGCACCCGCGATATGCCAATCGTGCGCGCCATAAAGATTGGTGAAGATACGATCAACATCACTCAGCATCGGCGGTCTCCGGTTCACGATCCTCAAGCGAGGGCCGTGCGGCTTTCTGTTCAGCAATCAAATCATCGATCGGTGTCTGAAGCGTCGTCGCCCCCCCTTCAGGGGCCGAGTTCATACGATCAATCTGGGGCCCAATCTTCGGCGTCACGCCAGAGGCCAAGGCGTCCAGCAGCGCCAAGGTGCTTTCATAGGTCAGATCCTCGTAAAAATCATCGTTGACCTGCACCATTGGTGCATTTGCGCATGCGCCGAGGCATTCGACCTCGGTCAAGGTGAAAAGCCCATCGTCTGTGGTCTTGCCATGCGCCATGCCGCGGTCCTGACACGCCCGCATCACATCATCCGAACCACGCAACCAACATGGCGTGGTGCCACAAAGCTGGACGTGAAACTTACCCACCTGGCCCAGATTATACATCGTGTAGAAGGTCGCCACCTCGTAGGCGCGCATGTAGGGCATGTCCAAATAAGCCGCGACATATTCGATCACCGGAACCGGCAGATGCCCCTGGGTCCCCGTCGCCTCGCCAATCTGACGCTGTGCAAGATCGAGCAATGGCATCACCGCCGACTGCTGCTTTCCCTCAGGGTAGCGCGCAACAATCGTTTTTGCCTTTGCCTCATTCTCAGGCGAAAAGGCGAAATCACCGAATTCGTCGGTGATTGGTTTTCCCGCAGCTGCTGCCATCAAATCCGCTCCAAATCGCGCTTGGTATAGTCGTTCGTTGCCGCACCGGTTGTCGGTTCGCCCGCCCGATCCATTAACAGAATTTCGCATTCATTCTCGGCCACCGGGCGATGTTCAACACCTTTGGGAACAACACACAAATCGCCAGTCCCTAAAGAACGTTCAACTGGCGCTCCATCTTTCGCCTTCATTTCAGGAACCATCTCGCCCTTCAGCACCAGAAACAGTTCATCTGTGTCCGCGTGGCGATGCCAGGGGAATGCACCGGCGATCTTGGCAACGCGCACGTCATTTCCATTGTACCCGGCAACGATGCGTGGATGCCAATGATCCTGAAAGGCCGAAAGTTTCTTCGTGAGGCTTATGGATTGCGGCACCGTCACCGATCCACCTCACCAAAAACAACATCGAGCGAGCCAATTATGGCCGGGGCATCGGCAAGCATATGCCCCTTTGACAGAAAATCCATCGCCTGCAGATGGGCAAACCCCGGGGCCCGTATCTTGCAACGGTAAGGCTTGTTACTGCCATCCGATACCAGATACACCCCAAACTCGCCCTTGGGCGCCTCAACCGCGGCATACACCTCTCCCTCAGGCACATGATAGCCTTCGGTATAGAGCTTGAAGTGATGGATAAGCGCTTCCATCGAGCGCTTCATATCACTGCGCTTGGGCGGCGAGAGCTTGCGGTTGACCGACGAGATCGGACCCGCCGGCATGTCTTCGATACACTGGCGGATGATTTTCAGGCTTTGCTTGATCTCTTCAATACGAAGCACAAACCGATCATAACAATCGCCATGCTTGCCGACGACGACATCAAAATCGACTTTATCGTAAACCTCATAGGGTTGGGCTTTGCGCAGGTCCCACTTTACCCCCGAACCACGGAGCATCGCGCCTGAAAATCCCCACGCCATCGCATCCGCCGCCGAAACCAGACCAATGTCGACGTTGCGCTGTTTGAAAATCCGGTTATCGAGGACGAGGGTCTCGATATCTTCCATCACTTTCGGGAAGGTCTCGGTCCAGTCCATGATATCTTCAGCGAGCCCGGCTGGCAGGTCCTGATGAACCCCACCGGGGCGAAAATACGCTGCATGGAGCCGCGCGCCTGACACGCGCTCATAAAACACCATGAGTTTTTCACGCTCTTCAAACGCCCACAAGATCGGCGTCATGGCCCCGACGTCCATCGCATGGGTGGTCAAATTGAGGAGATGATTGAGAACGCGGGTAATCTCAGAAAACAACACCCGAATATATTGGGCGCGCAACGGCACCTCGGCGCCCATCAGCTTTTCAACGGCGAGCGCAAAAGCATGTTCCTGGCACATCGGCGACACATAATCGAGCCGATCGAAATAAGGCACGGCCTGTAGGTAGGTCTTATATTCAATAAGCTTTTCGGTGCCCCGGTGGAGGAGACCGATATGCGGGTCACAACGCTCGATGACTTCGCCGTCGAGCTCCATCACAAGGCGCAGAACCCCGTGAGCCGCGGGATGCTGGGGCCCAAAGTTCAAGCTGTAATTCTGGATATCAACGTCTGCCATAAGGACTCTCGCTTTGCATCAGCGGTTAGCTCGCTGACGCCTCTTTCGCGTCTGCTTTTTCATCACCGGGGAGGACATATTGCGTCCCTTCCCACGGACTTAAGAAATCAAAGGTTCGGAAATCCTGGGTGAGTTTGACCGGCTCATAGACCACACGCTTATGCTCTTCCGAATACCGCAGCTCAACGTGTCCGGTGAGCGGAAAGTCTTTCCGCAGCGGAAAGCCCTGGAACCCATAATCAGTCAGGATGCGCCTCAGATCGGGGTGACCCGCAAACATGATCCCGTACATATCCCAGGTTTCGCGTTCAAACCAACCCGCCGTTGGAAAAACCGACACAACACTCGGAACAGGGGTTTCAGCCGTCGCTTTCACCTTGACGCGAATGCGATGATTCTCGCCCACACTCAAAAGGTGATAAACGACATCAAAACGCTTGGACCTTTCGGGATAATCACAGCCGCAAAGGTCAATCAGGATCTGGCAATCAGTCCGCGGGTCGTCGCGCAGGAAGGTCAACACCTCGACGATCTGATCGGCGCGGGCACGAACGGTCAGCTCTTCAAAGGCAACCTCGCATGACCCCACTGAATCCGGAAGTTTCTGCGCGATATAGTCGCCAAGCTCATTCAAATCTGTAGCCATTTTTGCTCCTTGCGCCAGGCGTGCAACCCGTGATCAACGAACCAACACGCCGGTACGGCGGATTTTTCGTTGAAGCTGCAGAATGCCATAGAGCAGCGCCTCGGCCGTTGGGGGGCACCCCGGCACATAAATATCAACCGGAACAATGCGATCGCAGCCACGCACAACCGAATAGGAATAGTGATAATAGCCACCGCCGTTAGCGCAGCTACCCATCGAGATCACGTAACGCGGTTCAGACATCTGGTCATAAACCTTGCGCAGCGCTGGCGCCATTTTATTGGTCAAAGTCCCGGCCACGATCATCACATCAGATTGGCGCGGGCTCGCGCGCGGCGCTATCCCAAAACGCTCCAGGTCATAGCGCGGCATGCTTGTATGCATCATCTCGACAGCGCAGCAGGCAAGGCCGAAAGTCATCCACCACAGCGAGCCCGTGCGCGCCCATTTCACCAGGTCTTCCACCGAGGTGACGACGAAGCCTTTATCGTCCATTGCTTCCCGTATGGGACCAAAGCCCGCGCGTTGATCAGACGTGGCCTGCGGAAACTCGGCAGAAGCAGGTGGGTTTGCCATCACTCCCATTCAAGCGCCCCTTTTTTCCATTCATAAATGAAGCCGACAGTCAAAATGCCCAAAAACACCATCATCGACCAAAACCCAAATACCCCGACGGTTCCCAGGGAGATCGCCCAAGGAAACAGGAATGCAACTTCAAGATCAAAGATGATGAACAAAATCGCGACAAGATAAAACCGAACGTCAAATCGATGCCGGGCGTCGTCAAAAGCTTCGAACCCGCACTCATAGGCCGAGAGTTTCTCGCCATCGGGGCTTTGGGGAACCACCACCATCGGCAGGAACACCATCAATACCGCAACCGCGGTGGCAATGCCCAGGAAAATTAGAATCGGTAGGTATTCGGCAAGTAAGGTATCCATGCGCGCCACCTCTTTACGTCACTCTTTGGATTGGTTTTGGTTTTATCGCACTGCGGGAAAAGTGCAAGTAAAGCCGGAACGAAAATAGTCGCAGGGGTCAGCGCGCGTCTGAAAAGGAAAACTTCGGTCAGTAGCTGAAAAACGAGAGCACGATCTGAGGCGATATGGGATCGTGGGACACTCAACCGGAGTGCTCACAAGAGAAAGTGATGCGTCTTTTCGAAAAGAGATGTGGCGGGAGTGACGGGACTCGAACCCGCGGCCTCTGGCGTGACAGGCCAGCGCTCTAACCAACTGAGCTACACCCCCACATCTGCGTGAGATCCGCGTAGGTAAGCCACCGGCCCGATGGTGTCAAGCGGCTATCGATACCATATGGCCACCGAGGCTTAACCTTTCAAACAGTGATGGAACCAACATACCAAACGGGTCAGGAGGGCCCCCGTTCTCTATGAGCCTCCGAAAGCCTATCCATCATCGTGTCACACAACTCTCGAATATGGGGAAGGATGTCCGGGGGTGGTCGTTTCCCAATCGACCTCGGATGAATGAACGATGCACATTTCTCGCTGAAATCAAGCCCGAGCGCCTGAAACAAAGGTGGCAATGTCTCGTGGGGTTTCGTCACAACGTCTTCGTACCGCAGCGTTACGACGCGATCGTCCTCGTCAAGCTTCTGATCGAAAAACAGCTGGTTTCGATAATACCAAAAGAGAGCAATCGCCGAGGCATCATTCATCCCATCGCGGTAGTGTTCCTTTACCGTTTTCAGCGTTGCCGGCGTCATCCCTTTTGCTCGGTACCCCGTCTTTTCGGGGTCTTCAAAAAGCAGCTCAATCCGGTTCCGCCCCCCTGGCCAGCTCACCATATTCGAATTCACCATGTCATCGAAATGGCGATAGATCCAAAGCGCCTGCGATGGGGAAAAAGCATCCAAAAGTTCCCGGGTTCGGTGCGCGTCCAAAAGGGCTTTCAGAACCAAAAGCTCCGCACCCGATCGGGCATGTACGCGCTTAAGGGTCGCCATATCCCGCAAGGCATAGTTTTCAAACGCGCGACGATCAATCTCGTGATAAACGTCGGTTTGCCAGCTTTGCTCAAGGACTTCCATAATCATATTGGTTCCCGAACGCTGAACACCCGGGACCAGCAGCACGCGCGACGAGCCCGCACCTCCGGGCTGCAAACGATGCCGAACTGTTTTTGCCGCCAAAAAACTTTTGAGGCGAACTGTTTTCCAATCCATGGGAACAGGCCTTTTACCAGGAGAACGAAAGGTGCGTGGTGGGCGGTGACAGGCTCGAACTGCCGACCCTCTCGGTGTAAACGAGACGCTCTACCAACTGAGCTAACCGCCCCAACACGCCACGCACAGCTCCTACCACAGGCAAGGTGTGCGATCGGTAAATAGCCAATGGTGGGCGGTAATGGGCTCGAACCATCGACCTCCACGGTGTGAACGTGGCGCTCTACCAGCTGAGCTAACCGCCCTAACCATTTGAGCGACGTGAATTAGCGACTTGCAGCGTCGATGTCCAGAGTGAATGCAAAAGTGCGAATATAACAAAAAAAGCCGATCCGTCCCCAGCAGGACAGACCGGCTTAAAAGCTGGGTGGGGACCCCCACCAAAGGCTATTGATTAGCTGTTCACCGCGTCCTTCAGACCTTTACCGGCCTTGAACTTCGGTTGATTGGAAGCCGGGATCTGAATGACCTCGCGTGTTTGAGGGTTACGCCCTTCGCTTGCTGCACGATGCGTCACGGCAAACGTACCAAAGCCCACGAGGCGCACAGCGTCGCCGTCTTTCAAAGCTTCAGTAATCGAGTCGAAAGTGCAATCAACGGCTTTGGTCGCATCGGCTTTCGACAAGCCTGAGGCTTCTGCGACACGCGCGATCAGTTCATTTTTATTCATAGTGTTTCCCTGTTCGAGTAATCTTACGAGTGGAGTTGAATGGCCGGAACCACCAGCGACCTTATGACCATTTGAAAAATCCTGTCAAAAGGAAAGTCAGCGTTTCAGCGGCTTTCTCACACTTTTCGGGATTTTGTGATCAACTCATGTGGAGACTGTGGCACATTGGACGATCGATCGATTGCGTCTGGTTCGCGACAGTGAAGGCGATCGTGGGACAATCGCGTCGGAGCGCGGCGATCGAGAGGTCGAAACCTCTCACGCCGGATCACTATTGTGCCATCTGAAATATAGCCGCTTGAATCGCAGGTCAGTTAATGGGCGAGCCGCCCGGTATTTTCACCCACCGCCTCATGACCCGCCAGGGCTGCCAGTTCTTTCGCTTCATCCCATTCAATCGCGATAGGCTTCGACGAAAGCGCATGGCTCAGCACTTCCTCAACCGTCTCGACCGGAATAATCTTCAGGCCTTTGGTGATGTTATCCGGGATTTCCGCCAGATCTTTTTCATTCTCTTTTGGAATACAAACCCGAGTGATGCCGCCCCGCGCAGCTGCGAGCAGCTTTTCCTTCAGTCCACCAATCGCCAATACATGGCCGCGAAGCGTTACCTCACCCGTCATCGCAATATCTTTGCGAACCGGAATCCCCGTTAACGTCGAGACGATACTTGTCACCATGCCAACGCCCGCCGAAGGTCCATCTTTCGGCGTTGCCCCTTCGGGCACATGAACATGAATATCGCGTTTGGCGAATATCGGCGGTTCGATCCCGAACTCGGTCGAGCGTGATTTTACAAAACTAAGTGCTGCCTGGATGGACTCCTGCATCACTTCGCCAAGTTTACCCGTGGTCTTGATCGCCCCCTTCCCGGGGACAGTCACAGCCTCGATATTCAACAGTTCGCCGCCAACCTCGGTCCACGCAAGCCCGGTTACAACGCCAAGCTGGTCCTCGTCTTCAACCTCGCCAAAGCGATACCGCCGAACGCCTGCATATTGTCCCAGATTCCGGGCTGTAATCGCGACTTTCTTCGTGGAACCGTCAACAATTGACTTGAGCCCCTTGCGCGCGAGTTTCGCAATCTGGCGCTCCAGGTTCCGGACACCGGCCTCACGCGTATAATACCGAATGACGTCGAGTAACGCCTTATCCGAGATCGACCATTCGCCGGCTTTCAGACCATGATCCTTCAACTGCTTGGGAATAAGATGGCGCTTTGCGATTTCGAGCTTTTCATCTTCGGTATAGCCTGAAAGCTGGATGATCTCCATGCGATCAAGCAAGGGCTGCGGCATGTTGAGTGTGTTGGCGGTTGTCACAAACATCACGTCGGAAAGATCATAGTCGACTTCCAAGTAATGATCGGCAAATTTGTTATTTTGTTCGGGATCCAAAACCTCAAGCAGCGCAGAGGCGGGATCGCCGCGGAAATCCTGGCCCATCTTATCAATTTCATCGAGCAGGAAGAGGGGGTTCGAAGATCCTGCTTTCTTCATATTCTGGATAATTTTACCGGGCATTGAACCGATATAGGTGCGCCGGTGTCCACGGATCTCCGCTTCGTCACGGACGCCGCCCAGGCTGAAGCGCACAAATTTGCGCCCCGTCGCTTCGGCAATTGAACGACCAAGCGAGGTTTTCCCGACACCCGGAGGGCCGACAAGACAAAGAATTGGACCCTTGACCTTATTGGTGCGATGTTGAACGGCGAGATACTCAATGATCCGCTCTTTGACCTTCGGAAGACCGTAGTGATCGCGATCGAGGACAGCTTCAGCCCGTTTCAGGTCTTTTTTGACCCGACTGCGCTTCGACCAGGGAACACCCAACATCCAGTCTAGATAGTTGCGCACCACCGTCGCCTCAGCCGACATCGGGCTCATCGAGCGAAGCTTTTTCAGCTCAGCGTCAACCTTTTCCCTGGCCTCAACCGTGAGTTTGGTTTTTTCGAC
>JBCDDR010000032.1:0-16747 GCA_039180205.1 Pseudomonadota bacterium
CACTACCCTTCCGTTTTCGCATGAGATCGGGCCTTCGACAACCGGGCCTTTCCATTCAATAATGCCGAGGCTCTGTTCCAACGCATTGCTCGACGCCATTCCGCGTGCATCGGCGCATTGGTCCTTGGTGCCTGTCATACGATCAATCGTCAGGGTAACACGGCCCCGGATAGGGATCGGATCGCGGATATTCGCGCGGGCGAGATCAGCTTCGAGTGTCGTTTGCTCAAGCCGCCACCCGCCATTGATTAGCGAAACCCCTGCATTTCCCTGGGCATCGAACCGGGAACCGGAGACTTTGAAACCTGAGGCAAGGCGCAACAAAAGAAGTGAAAGCGGCCTCGCGCGAAGTTCGATTGTTCCGAAACGCTCATCCTTTAGCGAGACCCCTTGAAGACGACCGCGCCAAACCGTTCCGTCAGCTGCTTTGACCCTAAGCCCCGGAACCGCCGCCTCGGCCCTGGTTTTGATCATCGACATCGGTGCCAGAACCAGCAGACATATCAAGAGAGCTGCCATAAAGAGCGCAGCCATTTGCCAAATACGCATAGTCTCAGCTCGCCACACCCGGTACGATAACAATTTGAGCCTTGACCGAAGTCGCATCGATATTGCGCCTGATGTTCGATCGCAGCACCTCGATACCGCCCTTGTCTTTCATCCGCGCAACCCACGTAAAAAGAAGCTGCGGGTCAACAGCATCGATCCAAAGACTAATGCTGCCATTATCGCCGGGTTCAAGTCGCACAATCGCAATCTTGAGCGCGCGGGCCTCGCTTGCCGCAAATGTGCGCAGTTCCGACGCCGGAACGATGGTCTGAGCCCGTGGCCCTTGCGATCCGCGTCGGGAAGCAACTGCGAGGTCGACCACCGCACGTACATCGCGTGCCGAATCAAGGCGAGCCTCGGCGTTTTCGCGCGCGGAGACCATCGGCTGGTACACACCCATAAACAGACCCAAAACTAAAAAAAGGGAGAGCATGACGCCGATCAGAACCTGCTCGCGCAAACTCCGGGACTGCCAATATGCTTTCATGCGGATTACCTTTTTGTTCGAACCGTTGGAGGTATTCGTCACTCAGCGCTTTACTGCCATGCAACGGTTATATCGGAAAAAATGCGCCCACCCTGCTGACGCGACCCACCTTCAGCAACCCGCAGGCCTTTTTTGCTGAGCGCCTGGCGAACGGCATCACCATCTCGAAAATTCGGGAATGACAAATCCGCGCGCAGTTCGTTCTGCCTCGCGTCATAGCGCAAAACCTCGAGTTGCACACGCTCCATCGGTTTAATCGCTTCAATGAGGGCTGCACTCATAGGCAGAAATCCCTGGTCTGCACTCGGGGTGGACTGAATGCGCGACCGGGCCTGCGCACGCAAGTTCACGATCCGGCGAACGTCTGGAAAAGCCTCGCGAAAGTCAGCCTCGGCCGCGCGCATCATTTGATCAGCGCCGCGCCCCATCGCCGTGGTTTGACTTCCAAATTGTACGACGGTGATCACCGCGAGGCTGGCCACCAGCGCCGCAGCGGCACGCCAGGGACGGATTTTGCCAAACCAATCAACCGGTCGTCGGTATGTCCCGCACCGCAAATTGAGTGTGCGCGCAGCGTCCGAAAATCTGAGGCCTTGCAGAAACTCTCTTTGGGAAGGAGCAGTGGACCGCATAATCGATGGTCCATCATCATCGTCACCTGTCCTCTCGCCAAGAAGCTCTTTGAGCTCCTGGGGAAAAGCGGATTCATTTTCGACCGCCAGTGATATCGCGGCGGGATTTTGCGCCTCGATAAGGCCGGGCAAAAGGATCGGAGCAATCTCTCTCTCGATCCGAAACCCTGATCGAGGGCCGGCCGCCACCACCCAGTCGCCTTCAACCTCGACCAACTTAAGCATGCCTTGCTCAGCACCCAGGACCAGATAATCGGGAACGAGGATATCAGGATCGATGCCAAGTGCCGAAAGCTGCTCCATATACTCGTCCATCTTTGCGGCCGAGATGACGAGCACATTTGTGCTGTCTTTTTCCAGCGGATCATGGGCGAAGCTGAAATGAATTGTAGCCCCCGATTGCGGAAGCGCGTCTTCTAACATGAACGGTATCGCCGAACGCGCCTTTTGGCGCGCGCGCGCGGGTATCGTGAGACGGTGGCTTGTGACGTCCTGGCCGGGTACAATCACGATGATGGGGGTATCGAGCTCATTCTCACCCCCGGAGCCTTGATCCCATGGCTGCCAGATCAGTCCCCGCGATGGATCGCCGTCTGCTTGTGACAACTGAACATCCGATGCCCGGTCCCCGAGCCAGATCAAGGTCCCCATGGTCAAAAATCATCTCCGAACTGGCTTGAAAGACGGTTCAATTCGCCACTGCCGCTCAGCTCAATAAGGGCTTCGTAGCGGCTTTCGAGGCCTTCATATTCGACTTCGATCACCACCTCGTAAAGACTGGTTCGAACATCAAGATACTCAACGGGTCGGCCGTCGGCTTCAAGATCGCGAAAAACGGACTCATTTAAGATTTCCTCAATGCCCTTGAAACCCTCGAGCGGACGGGTCTCAATCAAGCTTTCTGCATCGCCAATGTCGAGACCCCGAAAATCGTCCTGCTCCCCAAACAGCATTGCAAGTAGGATCGCATCGCCGGCGAGAAGCGTGTTGATATTGATCCGCGTCGGTGCAGGCGTCGGAACCGCACACAAAAAGGGTAGCACCTGGATCAGGATCTGCGGCGTATACCCGGCAACTGACCTGAGCTCGCTCACATCGCCCATTAATCCACTTGCGGTACGATAGGGCGGATTCCGCCTCGAATAGCCGAAATCCTCGGTGCCGCGTGGCCGGGGGCTCTGATCGCTATCAAGCCAATCGATCAGGTTGTCGACCAACGCGTTCGCCTGAACCTCGCCGAAGCCAAGAAGCGTATATAGCCTTGCCAGTATCAGGGCGGCTTCTTCTTCGGCGCGAAACAGACCCCCCTCGCCCAATCTGACCAGTGAATTTATGTTGAAACAATTTCCGCCATCCCGGACAACACCACGGATACGACCGCCGGGGATCAGAAAATCCTGCGGGGCCCGCGCCCATTGATCCAGAAGCGTTGAGCGCTGCGGCTGCTGGTTCCAACTCAGCCAGATCGCTTCCCGCGCGAGCGCTTCAGCACCGCGGGCATAATAATCTGCCTGGGCCAGTGTCTGTTGATTGATGGCACGGCGAATACCAAAACGTAAGCCATCGCTGAGCGCCACTGTGATCCCGGACATCACGACAATCAAAAGAAGAACCGAGAGCAGTACGGTCCCCCGTTCCGCTCGTCGCCGCACCTTGGTTTCTGGATAATCGCGGACTGTCATTTGGGATCACCCGATGTCAGGAAGAGTTGGCGCACTTCCCCGATGCCCTCGATGTCTGCCACAAGTTCGGCGTAGCGAGGCACAAACCCAGTGCCGCTGCGCGCTTCCCAATTGTCGGAAAACTGTCCGCGCGCATAATAGCGCAGCCGAAGCGTGCGCACGCCGGTGAGAAGCTCGCGGTCCTGAACCGGGGTCCGCTCAACAGCGTCTATCCGCGAAGCTGACCGCCGGATCAATGCCCCGTTTTCAAGACGATATTCAACATACTGGAGCGCCCCGCGCTCGGCCCTGCCATCGGGATTGGTCCAGCCGCTGCGGACAAACGCCATCAGGGGCTGACCACGATCACCATTTGTCGCGCGGAACCCATTGCTGACAATCGCGCCTCGTTCGTCACGAAGGGTCCGGGGGATGATCTGCGCGAAATCCCGCCTCAGCACACTGCGCGCCTGTTGAAACCGCTTCAACCGTAAGTCGGCCTCCTCAAATCCCGATTGGGCGCGTAAGCTGCCGCTTAACACGACCGAGCCCGAAGCCGCGATCAATCCGAAGATCGAAAGCGCCACCATCATTTCAATGAGGGTAAAGCCACGTTCCGCTCTCATCGTGCCCCCCTGAAACCCGAAATTGCAGCAATCTCACGCGGGTCACCCCGTCGTGAAACCGAGATGTCAACGCGAACCACGTCAACAACGCCAGCCGCGCTCACATTTTGGCGCCATTCATACTCGACGCCGCCGATAACCTCGTTGCCGCGCGCCACACCAAGATCGGGGGGACGGATATCGCCCAAAACTTCAACAAGCCTGTTTTCGGCGACAATCGTGGCCAGGGTCTGCCCTTCCAACGCGGCTTGTGTGCGTAAGGTCGTCGACTGCGCGCTCATCAGCGCGATCACGCCCAGCGAAAACAGAACGAGCGCAACCAAGACCTCAACCAGCGTGAAACCGCGCATGGTCGACTGATCAGAACACCGAATTTTCTTACCGGTCTTCAATGCGCACCTCACCCGACAGTGTTACGTCAACGCGCACAGGACTTTCCCGCGATCGCGCCATTTCGACTTTCAGCCCGGTGGTGCCCCCAAGCGGGTCAAACATCACGGTAGGGATGATCTGCGGAACAGCCTGCTCGCGATCTTGCGACCTGGCGTTCTGTTGACGCTGACGATCTTCGGCAGCGACATCATCGGGCACCGGCTCTTTTTCTACCACCGTGATACTGGTGTCATCGTCCCATTCGCCGGGGCGGAAAACCCGGACGTGGCTCAATGACTGCCAGATGCCGCCTTTTCGGAGGAAAAAGCGGTATCCCTGATCGTCGATCACAGCCGCCAGCGGCGCGCCGCGCACAACGCTTTCTTCGGTTGCCGAACGTAGCTGGGCAGCAAGCCGCTCCGCTTCTTTCCGGATACTCTCGTCGGATGGCGGTAGGGTGCCAACGGCAAGCGCGCTGACAACCCCGATGATCACCAGCACAACGAGTAGCTCAATCAGGCTGAACCCGGCGTCGGATGCGGTTCGGCAGGCTTTAGGATTGCCAATTTCCGATATCAGCATCGAGCTCCTCTCCGCCCAAGCGCCCGTCGGCACCAAGTGAATATACATCAAAGCTGCCGCGCTCACCGGGGAAAACATATTGATAGGGGTTGCCCCACGGGTCATCGGGCAAACGGCGCAGGTAGCCCCCCTTGCGGTAGCGCTCCGGCCTGCGCAATCCGTCAGGCGCTTTCAACAGGGCCTGTAACCCCTGGTCAATCGTGGGATATTGCTGGTTATCAAGCCGGTAAAGGTCGAGCGCTTGTTCAAGCGCAACCAGATCTGCTCGCACTTTTTCGACCATTGCGCGATCCTGTTGCGGCAACACATTCACAACAACGACCGTCGCCAAAAGGCCGATGATCACGAGAACCACCATCAGTTCGATCAGACTGAAGCCCGCCTGTTTGAGATTTTGGTGATGGCGATCACCCATATTTTCAGTACCCATCTGTCTCATCCTTGTTTCGCAACGTAAATTCACCGACTGTCAGTTGGTCAGCCAAGTGCCAGCGTATTGAGTTGTAAAATTGGCAACAGGATCGCCACGACGATCATGGCAACCACAGCTCCCATCGCGATGATGATCACCGGTTCGAGGAGGCTGATTGCCGTCTTTGTAAAGGCTTCAAACTCACCCTCAAGATAGTCCGCCGCTTTTCCGAGCATTTCATCGAGTCGCCCGCCTTTTTCACCCATTGCAGTCATATAGACAACGAGTGGCGGAAAAACCGCCGCCTTGCGCAGCGCACCTGAAAGCGCTCCCCCCTCGCGCACCTGGGTAATCACATCGCCCAATGCCGCGTTGAGAAACTGGTTCGAGATCGTTTTTTGCGCCGCAATCAAACCTTCGAGCAAGGGCACCCCACTTGCGCTGAGTGTGCTAAGAGTACGGGCCAGCCTCGCCGCATTCAAATTGCGCATTAACCGCCCCAGAACCGGAACTTTCAACATCGCGCGATCCCATCGCAACCGAAATTTCGGCCTGCGGCGCAGCTGGACCAGGGCAAGGATGAGAACAGCGACGACGATCGCTATTGCCAGCCCCCACGCCTGAATGAATTCAGATAACCCGATCATGAAGCGCGTTAAGAATGGTAGTGTTTGGCCGAGGCTTTCAAATTGTTCCGCAACGCGCGGCACCACCATGACAAGCATCAAAATCACAACAGCCGTGGCCGTCACTGCCAGGAAAATCGGATAGGTCAATGCGGTTTGAACTTGTGATTTGAGCTTTTGGCCGCGTTCGAGATGGTCAGCCAATCGCTCCATCACCTGGCCTAGCCCGCCGGAAACCTCGCCCGCCTGGACCATCGCACGGTAGAGCGGTGTGAAAATGCGCTTATATTGGGCAAGCGCTTCGGAGAACTTATAGCCTTCCAGAACACGGTCACGGACCTGCATCAAAGTCTGTCGCACGGCAGGCTTTTCAGATTGCAATCCAATCGTTTTCAGTGCGTCCTCGATGGGTGCGGCGGCTGAGATGAGTGTTGCGAGCTGACGCGTGACCATCGCCAGGTCGCGTGAGGAGATGCTGCGCCGGCGCTCAAACCGCCCGCTCGTTTTCGCATCATCAGCTTTGGCATTCGACTGATTAAGCCGGGTCAGAATGAGCTTTTTGCGCGAAAGCTCTTGCCGTGCCTGCCGCGCGCTATCAGCGGAAATGACGCCCTTGCGGACGCGCCCCGCGGTGTCGAGCGCCTCATAATCAAACGCTGCCATCGTCCGCGTCCTGATGGCGGCAGACCCGCATAATCTCCGCAAGTGATGTGGTACCTGCGGCTGCGTGCCCTAACCCGCTCTGCAATAGGTTTTGCGATGACTGAAAGGCGTAGTCTTCCATATCCTGCTCGCGGGCATCATCGTGGATCATCCGCGCAAGCGTTTCATCGATGCGTACCAGCTCATAAAGCCCAACACGCCCGCGATAGCCGGTATGCGAGCATTCGGGGCACCCCACCGGGATGCGATGGGTGCGAGGGCAATCGACCAGCCCTTGGAACATTGCCGCTTCAAGCGGACCCACAGGCACCTCTCGCGCACATTCCGAACACAAACGCCGCACCAATCGCTGTGCCATGACGGCCTTTAGCGTTGAGGCGAGTAGAAATGGTTCGACCCCCATATCGCGAAGCCGGGTCACCGCGGCAATCGCACTGTTTGTATGGACCGTTGAAAGAACAAGGTGACCCGTCAGGCTCGCTTGCACTGCGATTTGGACGGTTTCCAGGTCACGGATCTCACCGACCATGACGACATCGGGGTCCTGGCGCAAAATGGCCCTTAGTCCAGCGGCAAAGGTCATCCCCACCTTTGCATTCACTTGGGTTTGACCAACGCCATCGAGGCCATATTCAACCGGGTCTTCAACGGTGAGAATATTGCGGCTACGGTCATTCAACTCGGCAAGTCCCGCATAAAGCGACGTTGTTTTCCCCGAGCCCGTGGGCCCCGTCACCAACAAAATACCATTCGGCTCATCAAGCACGCGTCGAAAGGTCTTTACAAGTTCGGGTGGCATCCCCAGCTGATTGAGATCGAAATGATCCTGATCCTTATCGAGCAACCGCATCACGACGCGCTCGCCATGCCGCGCCGGCAATGTCGACACGCGCACGTCGAGCGCTTTCCCGCCGATCGTCAGCGAGATGCGACCATCCTGCGGGATCCGTTTTTCGGCAATATCAAGCCGCGCCATGACCTTGATACGCGAAACGATCAAAGGCGCGGTACGAGCAGAAAGACTCAAGACCTCGTTCAGAACGCCGTCAACGCGCAGCCGAACACTCAGCGCATTTTCGTAGGGCTCGACGTGGATGTCCGACGCCTTCAGTTTAACGGCTTCAGCAATCAAACCGTTGATGAGGCGAATGACCGGGGCATCGTCGTTTCCGTCGAGGAGATCGGATGTCGTTGCAATATCGTCAACAAGGGCGTCGAGGCCCTGCTCATCTTTGAGCCCTTCATCAAGATCTTCAGCACCCAAACCTTCGACCGCATAAAAGGTTCCGAGCAGTTCCTCAAAAGCGCGCTCACTCACAGGCTGGAGGGTAAAGGGACGCCTCAGGACACGGCGCGCTTCAAGCAAAGCTTGAGGCCCCGGAGCGCCCTTTGCGGCAAGCACGCACGTCTCTGCGCATTCAACCAGGATGAGCCCGTGTTCGCGCGCGAAAGGATAGGAAAAAACCGGATCAAAACGCGCGTCATGCTCCGCGGGCATTTCGGCGGGCGCCTCGGCCTCCACCGGTACAAGTGGTACGGGAGCGGAAGCTACTGTCTCGACGACCGCCTCATCGTCTTCGGCCACAGCCGCCGGCCATATCGATGAGTTTTGCACCATGGTTTGTATAAGGCCTCGTTTTTTAGGGTCTACGCGAGCGGGTCGGCAGATTATCGTCACCATCGCCAAGTTCAGCCGGCGTGACCCCGAGAATATCGCGATTGAACTGCTCTAACGTTGACTCGGCATCGCGAGAGCGCAAAATTTGTTCGGCACGAATATAGTCGTATTTCCGATCGGTCACCGCGCGCAGATCCTCTTTGCTCCGCACAATCGTCGGCCGCAAGAACACCATCAAATTCGTGCGCACTTTCGAGCGCGCCTCAGTCCGAAATAGGCGTCCAACATACGGGATATCGCCCAAAAGCGGAACCTTGTTGATTGTAATTTGCTCGTTATCCTCGATGAGGCCGCCCAGTACGATGATTTCGCCATTATCTACCACAACTGCGGTTTCAACTTCGCGTTTGCTGATAATCAGATCATCAGATGTGGCACTCACCGGGCCGATCACACTTGAGACCTCCTGACGAACGAACAACTGAACGACATCGCCTTTGTTGATTTGCGGGCGAACTTCAAGTTGGACGCCGACATCCTGTCGTTCAACGGTTCGAAACGGATTGATGTTTGCGGTGCCGAGCACCTCACCCGTTGCAATCGGAATTTCCGAGCCCACCAGAATGGACGCCGGCTCATTGTCGAGCGTGGTGATTGAGGGCGTCGACAGAACATTCGAGCCGGTATCAAGATCGAGCGCATTCAGGATAAACCCGAAGAGCGAACCGCCATCGGTTTCACCCGCAAAACCAGCGGTAAATCCAGTCAAACCAAGTAGTGATGCCACAGCAGCATCGCCGAGCGCCGATGAAAAATCGCTGTCGTCATCATCAAGTTCAACGGCACCCGCGAGCGCCAGAAGATTGGGCGCGGCGGGAAAGTTGGTGGCGGTCAGTGGAATATTTCCCCCGCCTCCCCCGAACACATACTGGAGGCCAAGGTTCCTGGCGAGCGTGTCTGATACTTCGACAATAATCCCTTCAACAAGGACCTGGGCACGGCGAATATCCAGTTTTGCGATCACCCCCTCAAGGGTTTTCTGAACCTCCGGATCCGCGTTGATTACCAACGAATTTGTTTCCTGGTGAACGGCGATTGTCGCCCGCCTGCGGGCTGCGGTCGCCTCGCCTTCGCCTCCCCCGGAGAGGCTGTTGACAACCTGATCGAGGATCGGGGCGATTTTGTCGGCAGGTGCGTGATCGAGGTAATGGACCCGGATGGCCCCGCGGCTAGCATTGCGTTCATCAAGTTCTTCAACGACTGGCGCATAGCGGCTGATCAGTCGGCCATCCCCCTTGAGGAGTAGCGTATTGCTTGATTCAACAGGTATAACACTCAGCGCATTCGTTGATCCATCTTCCAAGCCTGCTCGCGCGGTGAGCTTGTTCAAAATCTCAGCCATTTCGGAAGCTGAGGTATTCGTGAGAACGATTTGTCGGATATCCGCTTTGTCCTGGTCGAGCTTTCTGATCACCTGTTTCAGCCGCGCTACATTTGCCGCCGTATCGACCAGCACGAGTTGGTCGGACCCACGGCTTGCCAGGACCTGCCCCTCTTTGCGGATGAGCGGCCTGACAACGCGCTGGACCGTTGTCGTATCTATGTAGCGCAGAGTGATGACCTCGGTCACAAAGCTGTCGCCGGTAGGGCTCAAATTCGCACGCATGTCAGCCGCATTCGAAGGCAGCGATTCGCGAGCGGCGGCCTCGACCGGAACCACTTTATAGGCACCAGAGGAGGTCGGGACCGCAGTAAACCCGTTGATGTTGAGTGTGGACTCAAGCATTGCGAAGATTGTCGCGTTATCAACGGGTTCGCTCGAAATTACGGTAACCTTACCGTTTACCTGCGGGTCGATAATGAAGGTTCGACCGGTGTGGATTGCCACATCTTCGATAAACGCACGCAAATCTGCATCGCGAAAGTTGAGAACGTGCGTTCCCTTACCCGCCGAAGTGACCTGGGCGTGCGCGACACCCGGCGACATCAATCCCCCGATAGGACCGCCAAGGCCCAGGTCTAGCCCGAAGGATAAACCCGTCGCCAAAACCAAAACCGCGCATTTCAGTCGACCCTTTTTCAAACTTTGGGTCGTCTCGTTCGTTACCAGACGAACCGATGGTTTCGTGACATACTCGTTTCGCATACCCATACAACTTTTACTCATCGAGCTCGACGGTCCACACAAGGACATCGCCACCACGCTCAAGTTCCAATACCGTTTCGTCTCGACCAGCGAGCTCCTGCCGCAGCCGTTGTGCCGCACTGATCGACGTCAACCGTGTCCCATCGACCGAAATCAGAACATCGCCGCCACGCAGACCCAGCTCGCGGAAAAATCCGCCATCACCGCGCGGCAAAACAAAAAATCCGTTTACACTGCCCTCAAGAATGCGGGGGCGAAGGTCGAGCCGGGCGATCGCTGACGGCCCATCGATACCGATCCGCTTACGATTCACGGCGCTCGCGTCGGCCAGGTCGACTTCCTCGTCAGATTTCTCCGAAACTTCCGGCCCATTTTGAGCTCCGCGAACGGGAGCGGGGTTCGCTACCTTGGGCTGTCGCAATGCGCTCTCAGTAGCGTTCATGGGGCGCCGCGAGACCTCTTCCATCGATTGGATCATCGAGCGTCTGGCAGCCGCTTCGGCTTTGTCGTTACGCTGAAAATAGAGGCTTTCGCGATTGCCTTTCCGGTCGAGCTCTATGCGATCATCAAAAATCTCAAGAAGCCTGACCTTATCCCCCATAGGCTCTCCAGGGGTGAACACATCCTGCTTTCCATTCGGCATCGCAACAATCGCGGTTCCGTCGGACCCCGTACGGACCCCCATAAGCTTGAGCGCGAGGCTGGTTTCGGGCGCCGCCTCGCGGGTAGCCGCCTGCTCGGTCTGCGTTTCGGCCGCGACCTCTTCGCGTGCGGCTTTGCGGGCAAACGGATTGTAGGAGGCTAATATCGAAAACCGCTCTACGGCACTTTCCCGGCTTTCGGAAATGCTGTCAGATTGCCGATCCGGCGCGATTGAGGCTATCTCGCCTCCCACCTGCGGTGCTGCCATGCTCCAAATCATGCGAGCCACCGTAAGCGCGAGCAAAACACACAACCCGGCTTCGATGCAGATAATGAGATACCGCTGCGCCTTCTTCGGTTTATTCGGCTTTCGGTTTTGCTGGACACCATGAGCGAGTGACGTTGACGTGTTTACGACGACACGCCAAAGGCGCGCCAACCTTGTTCCCAAGCTGCGAACCGGAGCTTGGGTACCATCCTCATCAATCTCAAATGCTGATGATGATTGGTTCATAAATCAGTTGTCCTCTACCGGGGTCCCGCCCCGGGGGCTATGATCAGACTTCTCAATTCTCAAAGGCGTCACTGAAAGCCGCCATGTCTTGCCGCGTCATTGTTACAGTGATTTGAGCGCCAAGCCGAAATTACATCGCACAAGCAAACAAATGCAAAAGTGACCATAGCGTGAGGCCTTTGTGCGTCGTCGCTACCTTCGTTTATGTGTCGGTGCTTCACGTTGAAGGCGAAACTGTGCCCGTCATGGTAAATATTTTATATATTTCCGAATTATTTGGAAAAATAAAACGGGCCGGACCCATCGGACCCGACCCGAATTGAAACACCAGATATCTCTGGCTCTAAGCTTAAAAAGACGCCTTGAGGCCGATCGAGAAGGTACGCCCGATGGTGAAATTCTCGAAAATTTCGTCGCCTTGCGTCAGGAAAATGTCGTCATTCAAAAGGTTCGAGGCCTTGAACGTGAACTCAAACGCGGTGTCCGCGAGTTCGAACGACTTTCCGTAAACAAAATCGACCATCAGCGGTGGATTCTCGATCACGTCAGGTGAACCGGTTGGTAGTTCACCAGGCTCAGGTGAAATACCAAGACCAACCTCGGCAATCCGGTCATTCGTGAAGTTCAAAAGAAATGCGGCACGCGAGCCATTTTCAAAATCATCATATCCGATGCGGAAGTTGACAATCACGTTTGACTGGCCTTGCAGCGGGCGAACAGGGTTCGTTGGTGAAACGGTTCCGGGAGGGCCGAAGTCAATCGTCACTTCCGAGTCGATGTAGGCAGCGTTTAACTGAACATAAAATTCCTTGTCTTTGACAATCGACCAGTCAAGCCATTCATTAATCGGCAGGTTCTTTTTAACCTCGCCTTCGACACCAATCAGCTTACCGTTGTCAGCGTTGATGAATGAGAAGAACGGCACGTTGCCTTGCAAACCGAATGTGCGCTCGATCGGGTTTGTAAGATCCTTATAAAAGAACCCAAGCGTCACAAATTCATCGCGCGCAAAATACCATTCCAACCGCAAATCGAAGTTTTCAAGCTCGGTATTCACAAGATCCGGGTTCCCGATAACAATGCGGTCGCGCTCGTTGTCGAGAAAGGCTGATAGCGATAGCTCACGAAGGTCGGGCCGCGAAAGCGTCTGACTGTAAGCAAATCGCAATTGAAGATTCTCGAGGAAGGAATAGGTCAACGTCACCGCCGGCAGAAAGAATTCGTCTTCGAGCGTATCGGTGATGAGTTCGCCCGCATTGGGGAGGAAGATCGCCGCTGTGGTGGTTGTCAGCTGTTCAGAGTTTTCATACCGAAATCCAACGGCCGCACGCAGTTTTTCAGGGATCAATTCCACGTCAAAGCCGACATATGCCTGGATATTGGTGAAGGACGCGGTGAACGCATCAGAGGGATCGATGAACTCGCTGATCTCAAATCCGCCTGGCGCGATGTTTTCGGGGCTGAAAATAGACTCAGGCGCCTGAGCAAGCTCTAAGATGCCGAAACCAACGGGTACATCAAAGAAATAACGCAGGAAGCCACTGTCCCGCGACTGATCAAGATAGGCGAAGCCGAATTTCATATCGATCAGCTTGTTCGCGATGGTCAGGGGTTGAGTGATGTCCAACCCAAAATCGAGCGTTTCATCTTCGAGATCACCAAATGATGTCAGGTTCCCGTTGTCGTTGGCGCTCAATGAAAAGAGCCCAAAGAACGGCTGGAATTCATAGAAATATTCGCGGCGCAATTGCACATCACGATCACCTGCCGAGTAGGCAGCGCGCCAGTTGATTTGGAAATCGCCGGTCAAAAAGCCCGAATCTCCCCAGATGGGAAGGAAATGCTCACCCGTAAGCTGGTTAAACCACACCTGTCTTTCGATCTGATCGAGACGAATGTCGGCAACAATCCCATCCGAGATCGATGGGCGGTTCCCGGTTTCAATGATGCCTTCCTGGGTGGTTTGGCGCAAAACAGTCGTCACATATTTCACGCTATGGTTCTCGCCATAATCGAGGCCAAGCGCGAGAACGCCGTTCAAACCAACTTCCCAGATTGTGCTGCGCACCCCGCAGCCCTCAACGAGTTCGTCGGGGAGGCCTGCCGCAATACACGCCTCGGGATTAATCTGGTCTTCGGTGGATAGTTCGCCCGAAGAGACGTCGAAGGCACCGAATGTGTTCCGCACCCCATTCCGGTTTCGCTGCTCGCTTCCATAGTCAATGGCGACGAGAACGCCGAGCGAGAAATCCCCGAGATCGAAACGGTTACCGGCACTGAAGTTGATGTTCACGTCGGGTGCGAGTGGCTCAAAATCAAGCGAATAAATATTGGGAAGAGCCTCACCCGCGGCCTCAAGATCGGCACCAAAGGTGCTTTCCAGAAGTGGATCTGCAGCAAGCTCCGCCGGCAACGACCGCAGCCCGCCATCAATCCCCAGGAAGTCGGTTGTGCTGCCTTCAAACTGCAGCCCATCTTCAATCGTTGAGACGGTGTTGAACGCGGTCGAAACGCCGAGGTTCAAAAAGGCCTCTTCGGGGATCGATTTGGTGCGAATTGAGATGATCCCCCCTCCGAACTGACCTGGATATTCAGGTGAGAAGGTCTTCTGGATCAATGTTCCGCCAATGAGCGCAGTTGGAAAAATATCGAGTGGGATGGTCCGGCTGAGCGGTTCGGGGCTCGGCAAGGCAGCGCCATCAAGAATGGCATTTGAGTAACGTTGTCCGAGGCCGCGCACGAACACGAATTTCCCGTCAACCAGGCTCAAACCGGTGACCCGCGTCAACGCGACGGCGATATCGCTATCCCCTGTTTGCAGAAAATCCTCTGCATCAATCAGATCCGCAATTTCTGATGTGGCGCGCTTCTCGTCGGGGATGAAGGTTCCGGTTACGAACAATTCTTCCACCCCGGCGGCATTGCTTGGTGTTGGCGCGTCGTCTTCTTCCGGGGCTTGCTGCGTTTGTGCCGCTGCCAAGCCTGGCGCGAGGAAAACGGTCGAAGCCAACAAAATGGCTTTGATATTCGGAGTGAGCGGTTTCATACCCTGAACCCTTTGTATCGATTTGGTTGTATTGCCCGGGGTTTCCGGAATGCACACGGCGGAGCCCAGGAGCCCCGCCGCATTCTCTTTAATGATGCCTCACGTAAGCGAGGTAGCCATTCCTTATGGCGCAAAGCTATCGAGGAAGACCGTCCACCCCACGGTGAAGTCGGTTTCCGGACCGCTGATGGCTCCGACAAAGTCAACCTCTTCAAAGATCGGGTCGAGCGATGTCGGGCTTGTCGCGGTCAGCCCATTCTCGGTCGGACCATTGACAAATGTCACGGCGCCCGTCGAGTCGGTCGTCAGCTGAAGCGTGTTATCAAAATCGAGGATGTTGGTTTCCTCGGTCAAGAACACCACCGTGGTGTCGAACGGATCACCGTCGTCCACGTCGATCGCTGTGCCCGGACAATCAAATGCCACTGACTGAAGCGTCACATTGTCAAAGGTTCCAGGGTTCAAGGGAGCGCCGATATCCGCTTGATTGACCAGGGCAAAGGTCGCCGCATCATCAAGATCGAAACAGAAATCGGAAAACCCGGTGACAAGCACATTGGCCATGCGCACGCCGGTTCCTTCACGGATCAGCATGCCGATATCGCCAAGACCTTCACCAGGAAGTGTCGCAGACGCACCCACAAGCGTTAGGTTCGAAAGCGTTGGTGACGACCGTGGCAAGGCATCATTGTCAGCCGAGAGATTGTCGGCCTCAATGCCATTGTCGCTTTCCGAAAAGACCGGATTTTGAGCCACAACGCCAAACTGTAGCGTACCCTGCCAGCCTTGAACCCAATCGATCGAGTCGTCATTGGCTCCCGTGATGACCAGGCGCTTCACATTGACCGTACCACCGAAGAACTCGATGCCGTCGTCAGCGTTGTTGTGGACCTGAACCGAGTCGATGTCCGTCCCGTTCCCAACACCCTGAAGAGCAATGCCGTTGAGCTCGGTCTCGGTTGTGATCTGGTCACCGGCAAACAACACACGAACAAAGTTCAATACGCCGCTGTCGTCGGTTGGATCATCACCACCGTAAAGACCCGTACCCGCTTCACCGGCTGCAGTTAGTCCGTCCTCAATCTCACTTGAAGGCGCGTTGATCGGTGCCCGTCCGTTGATCACCAGGCCACCCCATTCACCAACCGCCGTAGCGATATCGGAGGCAAGGGTGAAATCGGTCGTTGCCGCCTGGAATGTGATCGGCGCAGATACCAACCCGTTGGCAACCAGCCGCGATCCACGTTGAACGATCAGCGCCGAGTCTTGATCCTGACCGGTAACGATAACCCCGGCATCAATCGTCAGGGTTGCCGAAGGTACGGGCTCGCCATCATCGCCGAGTGTCGGTGCATCAGCAAAAGGCCCCTGGTCTTCCCCGATGAACACGAACCCGTCGAGCTCATACTCAAGCCCCGCAACCAGCGTGATGTCATCGGTGATGGTCCCTGTCAGAATACAGGTTGTGCCATCAACCGTGGCGAGGACGCCGTCAACTTCCGGACAGGTTGGATCGGGGTTCACACCGAACGTCCACCCGATGGTGAAGTTACCATCAACTGGAGCAAACGGCCCCGAAACCGGGACGGCGCCAATAAAGCCGGCAGGGACAAAAAAGTCACCAAGCGTGGTTTCATCAACCGCAGGCACAGCGATTTCGGCAGGCCCATTCACAAACGGGATCGGTCCGGCGAGTGTATTGTCAGCAATGACAATATTGTCGCCAGACGTCACGATATCGCTGACATCGCCTTCATCGCCCTCGTCTTCGTCGAAGATTTCGCCGGGACAATCGAGCAATGCCGAATCGAAGGTGATGGCACCAGCCGCTGCCTGGGCAAAGGTCGCCGCATCATCAATGTCGATACACGCATCGGCAAAGCCGGTGATAATGAAGTTGTTGAACGACCCGGCCGTCCCTTCGCGGATGAGGAACCCTAGGTCACCAAGACCCGAAGCAGGGTCGATGCCTGATGCACCAACGAAGGTCATGTTTGACAAAATGGGTGATGAGCGGGGAAGCGCATCATTATCAGCTGAGAGGTTGTCGGCTTCAATCCCCTGGTCACTTTCCGAGAAGTTCGGATTTTGGACGACGAGAATAAACTGCCCTGACCCGGTCCAGCCTTGAACCCAATCGAGCGAGTCATCGTTGGCCCCGGTGACAACCA
>JBCDDR010000033.1:0-16534 GCA_039180205.1 Pseudomonadota bacterium
CATTGTGATTTGGTGGTGAATTCGAACTCGGCATATAAAGCATACTTATACTGTTGGTTGCTGCTGAAGCTACATCTGTTGATCGAAGATATTGTCAAGCGCAACCGGAACGTCGGCAAACAAAATTTATCGAATAGCGTGATCTAAAAAGGATTTCGTGTGGAGTTCCAGAAAACACCGGAAGCAACGGAAAGTGAGCGCTTGATCTCGGAGATCAGGGATTGCCGTATTTGTGCAAACAACTTGCCTCATGAACCGCGACCGGTTGTTCAGTTTTCCCAATCTGCCTCAATTTTAGTTGCGGGACAGGCGCCGGGTCGCCGCGTTCATGAGACCGGTGTTCCGTTCAACGACCCAAGTGGGGATCGTCTAAGGGACTGGATGGGTATCGATCGGAAAACATTTTACGATCCACAGAAGATCAATATTGTTCCGATGGGATTTTGCTACCCTGGCACCGATCCCGGCAAAGGGGACTTGCCGCCCCGGCCAGAGTGCGCCGATACATGGCATCCTCGCTTGATGGAACACCTCGCCAATGTCGATTTGATCCTGGTGATCGGAGCGTACGCTCACCGATATCACCTTGGGGCCAAAACATCGACGCGCCTTGCCGATACCGTCGAACGGTTTCAAGATTATGGCCCGCGACAATTTCCGTTGCCGCATCCATCACCACGAAATCGTCGCTGGTTTGCTCAGCACCCGTGGTTTGAGCAGCGGGTGATTCCCGCACTTCGGCGGCGCATAAAAGAGATGCTGGCGACGTGAAGATGCGTGTTTTTATGTCTCGAGTTCAACGCGTTCGTTTCTTACTCTTCCTTTTCTCACTATTCGTGTCAGGGCTAGTGACAGCCTGCGCTGCAAGCCGTCTTCCGCCGCCGGGTGACGGTGAGTTTGGCGCGCCCGGTAAACCCACTTGGGACCTGAAATATGTTCCCAAACCAAAACAAGCCGTGTCCCCGGTCGCCGACTTGTCGTCTGATGATGGTAAGGCTGTCGAAAGTGGATGCCCAAGCGACCGGGCTACGCCATCGCTCATGAATATGGCGGACGGTGCGCGGCTTCCCGCATGTTTGTGGTCAGCCGAAAAAACCGCGCAGATGAGCGTATCGACCGGCCCGCTCATCATCGCGTTCCACGGTTTCAATGACTACGGCTTTGGCTTTGATATTCCCGCAACGCGCTGGGCTCAATTTGGGATCGCAACCTTGGCGGTTGATCAACGGGGATTTGGAGCTGCCCCATTTGCTGGTTACTGGCCAGGTGGGCAGGCTTTGGCGGAGGATGCGTGCACGGTTGTTCGGCTTGCGCGCGATCGCTATCCAAACCGCTCGATTTTTGTGCTCGGCGAAAGCATGGGGGCCGCGGTCGCAATTCATTCGCTTGCCAACGATGAGGAATGTCAATCATCGGTTGACGGCGCTATTCTGGTGGCTCCTGCTGCATGGGGGAAAGGGCAGCTCAACATTTTTTACCGCGCTGCGCTTTGGTTCTCTTCAACCTTTATGCCAAACCTGAAGCTAACTGGCGAAAGCCTCGAACGTTGGCCAACTGATAACCGCGATGTCATGATTCAGCGGGCTTATGATCCTCTGGTGATTTATCAAACACGTGTGTCTTCGGTGAATGGTATCGTCTCCTTGATGACAGAGGCTCAAGAAAATGCGGGCCGCTTGAGCCTTCCTCTTCTCGTGGTTTTCGGTGGAAATGACCAAATCATCCCGGCGCACTCGGTAGCAGCGCTGCGCGATAACCTGAATGTGCATGACTATGCTTATCTGCCTGAGGCCTATCATATGCTGTTCCGTGACCGCGCGGGACACATCGCCAGCGATGAGGTTGCGCGTTGGGTGCTTTCGCAACCTCGGCCCGCAGTCTCATTTTCCGAAGAGTCAGAACACACTGCTTCGGTTGTGGTGGATGATAAGGACCCCTGAAGCTCCTCCTCGATTTCCCGCTTGAACTTCATTCCTGAGCTTTAACGATGAAAAAAGCTTTGGATAGTAAGCTTCTGCATTGGATGTGCGGATAGCTGGCAAAACTTGTGTGTTCCAGCCTGAGCAGACGAACCAATTGTGGTTTCTTCGTCAGACCAAGTCATCCCTGTTGTCGATGCGTTCCACGCCACCGTGCGTGTGAAGAGATAGAAAACGAGAGTCTCGCAGCCACAGCGGTTTTCAATGCACTTCAGGCATCGAAAAGTGGCGCAGCGACAGGATATCTTTATGGCCAAACCAGATTGCGGATACATTTTCGGTGATCCCACACCCACCTCGGATCAACCATCATCGTCGGCGACGACGAGCGATGTTTGTGACGCGGGCCCATCGACAGATCATTCCGATCAGCCTGCTGTGACTGAGAGGCCTAAGCGTGGGAAATCAAACGCCGATCGCGCCCTTCTTGACATGTACAATGAGCTGTTTGATTGCCGAGAAATCGACGATCCTGAAGGACTCGATCAGGTCTTTCGGCTTCGATATCAAGTCTATTGTGAAGAAACAGGCTTTCTTGATCCCGCTGACAATCCAAATGGACGGGAGACCGATCTGTTTGATGATCGGTCGCGGCACGCAGGTCTCTTTTATAAGCCGACGGGTCGTTTGATCGGGACTGTTCGTGTGGTTCTGCCGGATGCTTCAGCACCGGGCGCGGGCCTCCCCGCGGTACTTCACGCACCCGCCTTGAAAGCGCTTCCAGCATCTCGCTTACCACATCATCGCACCGGTGAGATTTCTCGCTTTGCCGTGTGTAGTTCATTTCGAAGGCGTCGCGGGGATGGGCTTTATGGGCGCGAAACCATTTTGGTGAATGGTCGGGCGGTCGACCCGCGTCGCGTTGTTCCGCACGCGACACTGGGTTTAATCAAGATGATTTTTCAAATCGCGATTGACGCGGGCCTCAGCCATACCTGTGCGATCATTGATCCTGCGTTATTGCGCATGATGCGACGGCTTGGATTCTTGTATGAACCTGTCGGTCCGACAGTAGAATTCCATGGGCCGCGTCAGCCGGTCTGTGGCGACGGAGTCGAAATGATGCGTCACTTGGCTGACGAACGCCCGGAAATCTTTGATGTCGTCTCCGATGGCGGCAAGCTCTCGATTTCCGATCTTATGGCGCGGCGCGCGGCGAATGTTGATCAAGATCCGACGGCACTGGTCAAATGACGAGCGTATCGGACCATGAGACTTCGCTGGAACGTTCGAATGATCATCATTCGGACGCGATAGAGCATCTATTCGATTACAACGAAGCCTTTTCGCGCAATATCGGATGGATTACCGAGTGGGAACAGCAGTTTCTGCGGGGAAAACGCGTCGCCATCGCAGGGATGGGGGGCGTTGGTGGCATACATCTGCATACCCTCGCCCGATTGGGGATCGGTGCCTTCAATATAGCGGATCTCGACCATTTCGAATGGGCGAATTTCAATCGTCAGGCCGGTGCGACAACGGCTACCGTCGGCCAGGAAAAGCTCGCCTCACTCGCTGACCAGGCACGCGCCATCAATCCGCAAGTCCAGCTCAAATGCTTTGACCAGGGCGTCACCTTTGACAATCTCGACGAATTTCTTGATGGCGTGGATCTCTACGTCGATAGCCTCGACTTCTTTGTCCTTGATATTCGCTCAGCAATTTTTCGCGCCTGTCGAGAGCGGGGGATCCCGGCGGTTACAGCCGCGCCCATAGGTATGGGAACCGGGTATCTCGTCTTCACGCCCACATCGATGCCTTTTGAAACGTTTTTTCAGATTGAGCATGGCTCGGACCATTCGCGCTATGTGAAGTTTCTTCTCGGGTTGACGCCAGCGATGCTGCATCAACCGTATCTCGCAGACCCCAGCCGGGTTGATCTGCCAGGTAAGCGCGGGCCGTCCACGCCCATGGCCTGTCAGCTTTGTGCCGGCGTCGCCGCGACTGAAGGCCTGAAACTTTTGCTAGGACGCGGGAAAGTGCGCGCCGCCCCCTATTTTCATCATTTCGATGCGTATCGAGGAAAGTTCGTGGTCCGCCGCCTCGGTGGTGGCAATGTGAACCCCGTCCAACGGGTGAAGCAAGTCGCTGTCGCTCATCTGGCGAAGGTGTTCAGCCGCCGGGCCAGGCCACCCGAGCCGGAGCTTGCCTGGAATGCACCTGTACTTGACCGGATCTTGTCAGCGGCCCGCTTTGCGCCAAGCGGGGATAATGCTCAGCCCTGGCAATTTGAAATCCGTTCCGATGACCAAGTGCTGGTTCAGGTCGAGCGCGATGTCGAAAACCCTTATCAATATCGGAACGGCGAGCCGAATATTCTCGCTGCCGGAATGCTAGTGGAGGCACTGCGCTTAGCAGCATCTGAGCGCGGGCGTCGCTTGCAATGGTCGTTGTTGTCAGAGACCGACGGAGATTTCACGCTTGATGTGAGGTTTTTGGCTGACGAGGGGGTTGAAATAGACCCACTGGTTCATATGCTGGGGGTCAGATCGGTTCAAAGAGGCGCGCTTTCGCGTCAGCGGCTATCCGGTGATACCAAAAATGCGCTCGAGGCTGCGCTGGGTCCCGGTTTTGAGATCGAATGGCACGAAACGCTTTTGGCGCGTACGAAAGCGACAGCGTTGAATGCGAAAGCGACGGCGATCCGGCTCACCATGGCAGAGACCTTTCCCATCCACAACAAAGTGCTCAACTGGCAATCACCCTTTCCGAAAAAAGGACTTCCGGCGCGCGGGCTGGGTCTCGATCCGCTGACCCAGCGCCTCATGGCATTTGTCATGCAGGGGTTTGGCCGCTCGGACCTTATCGTCCGCAAGCTTAAAGGCATCCATTGGGCGCAGCTTCAAATGGATTGGATACCTGGGATTTTTTGCGGCGCTCATTTTGTCGTAAAACAGCGAATTGTGAACCCCGAAGGTCTGTCATTAACCGATAAATTGGTTATGGGGCAGCGGCTTATGAGGTTCTGGTTGCAAGCCACCAAGGAAGGACTCATCCTCCAGCCGTCGGTAGCGCCGCTTTGTTTTGCCGATCATGCTATCTCGGGGACCCCGTTTTCTCGCGATGAACACGCCCTCATAGCGGCAAATCGGTTGAAGAGTGCGGTTTCGGCCCATGTCAACGGAGACGTTTTGTCGACGGTGTTTGCCGGGCGACTTGGTCACGGGGCAAAAAAGCCTGTCGCAACGCGGTCACTGAGACTGGACTTGGACGACCTCATCTCTGTCGATCATCGACGAAGCGTTGGAGCTACGGGTGATCAGGCGTGGGGTGCGAGCGGGTCTGAAGTTTCTTCGGTCGCGCGGTCTATGGTGCGGTGATGAACATGAATTTGCCACTCGACGCGAAGGCAGCGCTTCGTGC
This sequence comes from Pseudomonadota bacterium, assembly GCA_039180205.1. Taxonomy (GTDB): domain Bacteria; phylum Pseudomonadota; class Alphaproteobacteria; order Sphingomonadales; family JBCDDR01; genus JBCDDR01. Next base: position 5,343 of record JBCDDR010000033.1, read on the forward strand.
AGCATTCAGAGTGCTTTTCATGCGGGTGAGCTGACGATTGACATCTGCGTCCAAGAACGGCAGTTAACACGCTCATTTCGCCGAGCTTCTTCAGTGCTTTGGATGCCCTTTCGGTTGACTTCGGTTGCAATTCAACTGGTTAAGCTAAAGCTCTGAACGCGATTTGCCGCATGTCATTGCGGTGGCGACGAGTGGATCGGGACAATCACATGATCCGAATTTTCAAACATTATGTGCCCAAGTCGCTCTTTGCTCTTGGTATGTTTGAAACGCTGCTCCTCTTCGCTGCGGTTGAAATCGGCTATCGCCGTCGGATCTTTGAAATTGACTCGACCGTTTTGCCGGTTTTGGATCGACTGCCGGAAAATCTGACTTTCGTTATGGTCAATTATGTCGCCATGCTGGCGCTTGGGCTCTATCAGTTTAGTTGCTGTCGCTCATTCCGAGTGAGTGCGCTTAGACTTGCGGTGGCGCTTTCATTTTCCTTTATCGTGCTGTCAGTCATTTTTTTCATCTATCCGGATGTTTTGATTTGGCGCAGCATTCTGTTTTACTCCTTTGTCCTCGCCTTTATTCTGATCCTTGTTGCGCGCTGGTTCTTCACCCGCGTGGCCGATTTGGATCGCTTCAAAAAGCGCGTTGTCGTGCTAGGTGGCGGGGAGCGTGCGAGCCGATTGTGTGATGCAGAACAGCAAAACTATCACATCACCGACTTTATAAGGATGACGCCGAACGAAACCGCGGTAGATCGCGCGATCGAACGTGACGCGATCCCTTCGTTAACCGAATTTCTGGCCGAGCGTCAGATTTCCGAAATCGTGCTTGCGATGCAGGAAAGGCGAGGGCGCCTGCCTACCGAAGCCCTGGTTGCTGCAAAATTACGCGGGGTTGGGATCGTTGATTTTACCACATTTCTGGAGCGGGAAACCGGCCGCGTCGACTTGGAAACGCTCAGCCCAAGCTGGCTGATCTTTTCGGATGGTTTTGTGTCGGCAGGAACCCTGAATGGCTTTTTCAAGCGCACGTTTGATGTTGTTGCCAGTCTCACACTCTTGATGTTCAGTCTGCCCGTGTTGATCTTCACTGCGCTTGGTATCAAGCTTACAAGCCCCGGTCCGGTGTTCTTCAAACAAGAGCGTGTCGGTTACCTGGGTAGGGTGTTCAGTGTTTATAAATTCCGCAGTATGCGAAATGATGCGGAAAAAGACGGCCCTCAATTCGCCCAGGAGAAAGATCCGCGTGTCACCCCGATCGGCAGGCTTATTCGCTCGACACGAATTGATGAAATCCCTCAAATCATCAATGTACTTCGTGGCGATATGAGTTTTGTTGGGCCCCGACCCGAGCGTCCCGTTTTTGTTGATCAGCTTGCCGCGGAAATCCCCTATTATCGCGAGCGGCATATGATGAAGCCGGGGATCACAGGATGGGCGCAACTCAATTACCCATATGGTGCTTCAATCGAAGACGCACGGCATAAGCTTGAGTACGACCTTTATTATGTCAAGAATTATACGATTTTCTTGGACTTGCTAATACTGGTCCAAACCGTCCGGGTGATTTTCTGGCAGGACGGGGTACGTTAGAGCCGTCTTATGAGTACGAAATCAAACCGGGGAACTGACAATTTTTAACTATATCGGTGTTGCTGCCCATGGGGCCGCGGCCGTTGCCTTCCTGATCGTTACCGGGCTGTTGATGCGAAGCTGGGGTGAAAGCCGGGCCGCATCTTGCCTTGTCGTGGCATCAGCCATGACCGCGATATGGGCGCTCGCCGCTGTCGCAAGCGTTCATATCGATCCGCTTTTAAGCCTCCCGTATTTCCTGTATGCGGTCAGCCCCCTCGAAACCCTGAGAACCGCAGCATGGCTCGTTTTCTTGATCGTGGTCCTTATGCCATATTGGCGGATAGACGAAAAACTGAGCTTCTCTTTCATTCTTTCGGTGTTGATAAGCTTTCTGTTCACGGCGCTCCTCGTTGTTGATATCGGCGTTGTGACGGGAGCGATCGTGCGGGATGGCGCGTCTGCGCAATGGTTGACGCCATTTTTTGTGATTGGACGATTGAGTTTCGCGGTTGGTGCCCTGGCGCTTGTCGAAAACCTATATAGAAGTACAGCACAGGATGATCGTTGGGGCATTCGGTTGTTTGCAATCGGGCTCGCAGCGTTTTTTATCTACGACATATATCTTTATTCCGATGCCCTTCTGTTTCGTCGGTTGGACGCCGACATTTTCAACAACCGTGGTGCTGTAAACGCGATGGTCGCGCCGCTGATTGCAATTTCTGCTGCGCGGAACCCTGGGTGGCGGGTCAATGTCTCGCTATCTCGTCGCCTCGTATTTCACACCGTCTCGCTCATGGGCACGGGGATCTATCTGATCTTCATGTCGGCCGCTGGATATTATCTTCGCGAGTATGGCGGTGAGTGGGGCGATTTGCTGCAAGTCAGCTTGTTTGCGGCGATGCTGTTGTTGCTGATACTCGTTTTGGCGTCTGGACAATTTCGCGGCCGCGCCCGCGTCTTCGTCAACAAGCACTTTTTCAACTACAAGTACGACTATCGCGAAGAATGGCTTCGTTTCATCCGCACCGTATCGCAGGATACCCGTGGCGAGCCGCTGAACCGGCGCATAATCCGCGCTGTTTGCGATATTGTCGATAGCCCTGGCGGGCTTTTATGGCTGCCCGAAGCCGGAAACGAAACAGCGAGTGTTATGCTCCCCGCCGAGCGCTGGAATTTTGGGTCTGCGAGCGATATTGTTGAGCTTGACGTGTCGGCGCTGAGAAAGTTTCTCACCGAAAAGTCCTGGGTGATCGATCTCGATCAAATGCGAGACGATGAAAATGCGTACGAGGGAATTCGTTTACCTGATGCGATGCTCGCCAATGAACAATGCTGGCTGTTGTTGCCACTCATTCACAAAGATCAGTTGATCGCATGTCTATTGGTCGAACGGGCACGCGCTGAACGATCGCTCAATTTTGAAGACTTTGACCTGATGCGTACTGTCGGTACACAAGGTGCAAGCTATCTTGCCGAGAGCCGTTTGGTCGGGGCGCTTGCCGAGGCGCAGGAATTCGAGGCCTTCAATCGCCGGTTCGCATTCATAATGCATGATTTGAAGAACCTGGTGAGCCAGCTTTCGCTGATCGCAAGAAACGCAGAGCGCCATGCCGACAAACCCGAATTTCGTAAGGATATGGTCCTCACATTGCAAGACAGCGTTGGCAAGATGAACGATATGCTGGCACGTCTGCATAATCAGAGCGACGCGCCAATGGCGACCAACGTCGTTGAGATCAAATCACTTGTTCAGGCGATTGTTGAAAAGTCACAGCTTTCTTACCCCTCCTTAACGATGGTGAGTGATGATGCCGAAAAGTGGGCAGAAGCTCAGCCGGAAAAGCTTCAACAGGTGTTAAGTCATTTGATCCAGAACGCTTACGACGCAAGCGAACCGGGTTCTCCGGTGATTGTACGGGTTTTGGAAGATAAAACAGCTGGTCTGGTTTCCATCGAGGTGGAAGATAAAGGGTGCGGCATGAGCGAGGCCTTCGTTCAAACCAAACTTTTCCAGCCTTTTCGGTCAACGAAAGAGGCTGGATTCGGTATAGGGGCCTATGAAAGCCGGTCGATGGTTCGATCGTTTGGGGGGCATCTGAAAGTCGTCAGCCGCGAAGGGGAGGGGACTACGATGATCATCAAGCTCAAACACTCCGATCGTGCGAGTGAGGTCGCGTTGGAAGATACCGGCGTGCCGGGCGATCCTCTGGCAGCAGATTTGCCAGCGGACAAGGGTATGGCGCTACCGTTAAATCGCAACCAAGATGATGGCCTTCGTCCGGCCACTGAATAAAAAACCGGGCGTGAATTTTTTAGAACGCCGATTGTGAATGAAGAACAGGGCAAACCTATATGAGCCAAAGCGAAGCACTGCCGAAACTCCTGGTTGTTGAAGATGACCCAGGCCTTCAGCGGCAGTTGAAGTGGAGCTATGAGGATTATGAGGTTATCGTAGCCGACAACCGTGAGGATGCAATCTCGCTCTTACGCGCAGAACAGCCGCCCGTTGTTACCCTCGATCTTGGCTTGCCGCCAGATCCGGACGGTGTGACCGAAGGCTTCGCTACACTGAACGAGATACTGACACTTGCCCCCCATACCAAGGTGATCATTGCATCCGGTCATGGCGAAAGATCGTCTGCTCTCAGGGCGATTGCGGACGGTGCTTATGATTTTTACCAGAAGCCCGTGGATTTTGATGAACTGGGGTTGATCGTAAAGCGCGCACACCATTTAGCGGCGATTGAACGCGAAAACGCGGCCCTCGCCCGGAAAACCATGAATAACCCCTTGGGCGAGGTGATTACCGGTTCAGATGCTATGATTAAAGTCTGCGCGATGATTGAGCGTGTCGCGCCAACAGATGTGTCGGTGATGTTGCTCGGCGCAAGTGGCACAGGGAAAGAGCTTTTGGCGCGTGGGCTTCATCAAAGTTCCCGCCGGGCGAGTGGCCCGCTGGTTGCGATCAATTGTGCGGCGATCCCGGAAAACCTATTGGAGGCGGAACTTTTCGGCTACGAGCGCGGTGCCTTTACCGGTGCTGTTAAAACAACACCCGGCAAGATCGAAATGGCGGAATCGGGCACGCTCTTTCTTGATGAAGTGGGTGACATTCCGCTCCCCTTGCAGGTGAAGTTGCTCCGGTTTCTTCAGGAGCGTGTGATTGAACGCGTTGGTGGCCGCAAAGAGATTCCGGTTGACGTTAGGATCGTGTGCGCAACGCACCGCAACCTCGATCAGCTCATCGCCGAGGAAGGATTTCGAGAAGATCTATTTTACAGGCTGGCAGAAATTACCGTGAATATTCCGCCACTCTCGGAACGTGGCGGTGACGCCTCCCTTCTGGCGCGCGCCTTTCTCCAGCGATTTGCCGATGAACATAAACGTTCGGTCAAAGGCTTCACCAAAGAAGCGATGCAGGCGATTGCAAGCCATTCGTGGCCCGGCAATGTGCGTGAGCTGGAGAACCGCCTGAAGCGTGCTGTCATCATGGCGGAAGGCCAAAAAGTTTCGGCTGAAGATCTCGATCTTGCCGATAAAAATAACGCCGTGATGCTTAACTTGAAACAGGTACGTGAAGAGGCTGACCGAAAAGCGATTTCAAGAGCGCTGGTGCATTCCGACATGAATATTACCAATGCAGCAAAGCTATTGGGGATCAGTCGCCCGACATTTTATGATCTGATTAAGCAATATGATATCAAAGTGCAGCAACCTTAGCAGCGACGCTTGAGCCTTATTGCAGCGCTTCCTTTGCATCCGTTCCGTATAAACATCGACGGGTCCGAAACGAATTTACGATATCTCTGCTCGAAAAGATCCGAACGTCAAGAAAATGCCCCTTTAGAGAGATAAACGTCTACAAACAATCACTGATAATCGGATAAATTGCGAAATTGTGTTAACATTCGATACATCTGCAAACGTCCACGAGTATAACGAGTAATACGAATTTGAGGGAAGAATTGATGACGAAAGCCACCCCGAACACCTTCCGCCATCTCCTTATGGCAACCGCTGCTGCCTGTTTTTTTGCGGGAACGACGATTGCACCGGTAACGCCTGCTTTTGCAGTCGATGTGCAAAAATCTGAGACTTACGTTGAAAAGGCGCGCGGTCATTTTGCTCGTGGCGAGATCCGGGAAGCGCAGATTGAGTTGCGCAACGCACTCCGCGAAAATCCCAAGAATGGCAACGCATCGTTACTTCTCGCTGACATTTATCTTGAATATTCGCAAGGGATTGCTGCGCAAACCGAGGTTGAAAACGCCCGCCAGTATGGCATCGGCGAAAATGAAACCCGCGTGCGGATGGCTCGATCGCTCCTTTTGCAGGGGCAGTTCGACAACGCTCTTGAAGAGCTCAATCTTGAGGAAATCCCTCTTGACGATCTGCCGATGGCTTACCGGTTTCGCGGCGCCAGTTTTGCCGGCCAGCGCGATCTGGAAAAAGCAGAGGAAAACTACGTCAAAGCCCTCGAACTCGATCCGCAATATGTGGATGTGATGGTTGATCTGTCCCGACTTTACGGGCGTCAGCGCAAGTTTGAAGATGCGACCAAGATGGTCGACAATGCGCTGTCGATTGAGCCGGAAAATACGCTCGCCCTCAACGTGAAGGGCGATATGACCCGTTCGCTGGTTGGCCTTGAAGAGGCCTTGCCGTTCTTCAATCGCGCGATCGAGGCTGACCCCAGCTATCTTCCCGCACGCCTTGAACGCGCAGCGACATTGATCGATTTGCGTCGTGGTGAAGAGGCTAAGGATGATTTGGACCTGGTTTTCAAGGCGGCCCCCGATAATTCACTGGCGATTTATTTGACGGCGGTTCTCGAATCGCGGTCAGGCAATTATGAAGAGGCCAATGGCCTCATGAACCGGACGGGGACCCGTCTTGATGACTATCCCCCGGCCGCCCTCTTGCGTGGCGCCATTGCCTATCAGCTTGGCGACCTTGAACAGGCGCAGCAACGCTTGACCAAGCTCTTGCAAAAAGTTCCCAACAGCATCGCAGGCCGCAAGCTTCTGGGTGCCACATTAATCAAAAACGGTCAGTACGCCGATGCGATTAATCAGCTTCAGCCGCTGGTTGAAGGGGGGCTTGAGGATACCGCGCTCTACACATTGCTTGGGACGGCCTACGCGCAAACCGGCCAATTCGAAAAATCAATGCAGTATTTCGAAGGGGCTGTCGCGAAGGCTCCGGATAAAACCGGTCTTCGTTCGCAACTTGCGATGAGCCAGGTTGCCCTTGGTGACCCGGGGGCTGCGCGTGAGGAATTGAATGCCGTTCTGGATGTCGATCAGGACTCGCTTCAAGCCCTCGTTTTGCTCACCATCCTTGATATGCGTGGTGGAAATTATGAGGGCGCCAAGGGAACGGCCGCCCGACTGCGCGATGCATACCCGAAGCTTGCCCTCGGCTATAATCTGCTCGGCGCTGCTGAAGTGGGTCTTGGCAAGCCGAAGGAAGCCGAGGCGCTGTTCAAGGAATCGATCGAGCGCGATGGGAACTATTTCGAAGCGCGCAGGAACCTGGCGCGGCTCTATCGTGTTCAGGGCCGCTATGATGAGGCGCGCCGACAGTTTCTGCGGATTCTGGATACCCAGCGTGCCGACGGTGAGACAATGCTTGAGCTTGCTGAACTCGCCCGCATCCAGGACAACAAGGAAGAGATGATCGACTGGCTTCGCAAGACCGTGGCAGCCCAGCCTAACGAGCTTGCGCCGCGTCTCAAGCTGGTCGATGCGTACCTTGCCCTGGGTGACCGCCAGAAGGGTCTCGATGAGGCGTTATCGGTTGATCGTGATTTCCCCGACAACATCCGTGCGATGGAAAGATTGGGCAAAGCCTATGCTTTGCTTGAGGATTTTGAGCGGTCTGAGTCGACCTTTGCGCGGATGGCTCGTTTGCGTCCTGACTCGTTGCAAGCGCAATGGTATTTGGGCCGCGCACAATGGCTGGGTGGCGATATCCGCGCGGCACGGCGGACCTTTAATAACGCACTTCGTGTGCGGGAGAATGATCCGCGGGCAAACCATGGCCCGATCCTGCGCGACCTGATGTCGATGGAGGCGCAGGAAAAGCAGTTTGACGTCGCCCTCTCTTATGCATCTCGGTTACGGGCGGAGTACCCGAACCAGAATGTTGCCGATATCACGATTGCCGGCCTCCACATGGGCGCCGAAAACTGGACTTCAGCGATCAAATCTTATGAGGCGGCAAAAGCGGTCGAGTTCTCGAAATCAATCGCGATCAATATGTCAACTGCGTATGTTAAACTTGGTGATTTTGATAAAGCGTCGGGCGTCTTGAACGAGTGGCTCAAAGAGGAGCCGGATGATGTGATCACTGAGCTTCGATTGGCGGAAATTCGCACGGCGGCGGAAGACTATGATGCCGCGTTGACGATGTATGAGAACTTGTTGCAGCGGACCGACGAAAGCCCGGCAATTCTCAACAATATGGCCTGGATCTATCAGCAACAGGGTGACAGCCGCGCACTGGAAGTGGGGGAACGCGCTTACGAATTAAGCCCCGATTCACCGCAGATTGCGGATACCCTGGGCTGGATTTTGGTTGAACGCGGGATTGACATCAAAAGAGGCCTGCTGCTGTTGCAAACCGCCTCGCAAGCGCTTCCCGATGACCCGACCATTCGCTATCATCTTGCCTATGCACTCAATGAAAATGGGCGCACCGATGCCGCGCGCAGAGAGCTTGAGGATCTCTTGGAAAAGAACCGAGACTTCAGCCGGGCGCGTGATGCACGCGATCTGCTCAAACGGATTTCGGCTGGATAAGCGAACGTCCTTGTTGATGTGAAAAAACCCCGTGTTCACGCACGGGGTTTTTTTGTGATTGAACCTATGTGACCGGTCACCACGCCCGGTGGCTCATTCGGTCGGTCAAAGCGGTTTTTCGAGTTCCCGATCAGCGTCTTACACGCGCTCGTCGCTTAGACGTGATTGGCAGGTGTTCAGGGAAGTACGCATGTATCCCATAGACCTTTCGCCCAAGCACATCGTTTCGGGATCCATTTCCCTGAGACCGTCAGGAGACAGCCAATGGCTACAGAGCTTTCAGCATGGATAGGGAAAATTGCCGACTGGGTTGACCTCGGGGTCTGGACCGACCTTATGAGCGCGTCTCCCGAGCTTGCGCCTGTCTTTGCCATTGGTATGATGGTGATCATTTCGGTGCTGCCATTAGTCCCCGCAGAGACGGGTGCCGTGATCAACGGCGTGGTTTTCGGACCGCTCATCGGCTCCGCACTTACATGGGCAGGCGCGCTTTTGTCGGCACTGCTCGCTTTTCTTCTTGCCCGCGCGATCTCGCCCTGGCTGATGCGGAAATTTCCAGACAGTCGCGTGATGGGCCGCATGCAGTGTATGTTGAATACCCGGGGCACCGTCGCGCTGATCTCACTGCGCCTTGTTCCGCTGGTACCCTTCACCATGGTCAATTTAACGGCGGGCGCACTCGGCGTACGGGGGTCGACGTTTCTATGGACAACCGCCCTCGGCCTAATCCCCGCGGCTGTGCTCTTCACGACTGTCGGTGATCTGGCAGTCACGGGATCGGGATCAGGGTGGATCGCTGCTTTCGGGCTTTTTGCGATGATCATGGTCGGTCGTCATCTCCGCCGGAGCTACCGCGAATGTGCATAAATCGAGCTGATGAGCTTCGGGGCTTGCCTTTTCTCTCGCACCGATGCTAGAGACTGCGTCCCCGTTAAATCGAACCGATTTGGCGCCTTGAAATGGGGGCGGTTAGCTCAGCGGTAGAGCACTACGTTGACATCGTAGGGGTCACTGGTTCGATCCCAGTACCGCCCACCATTTTTTCACCAGTAAAATTGGTATGTTGCCGGCGTAAGCATTTTCGCTGCCGGTTATTGGGACCATTGCATTTTCGGCCCCTTATCAGACCCCGCGGAAAATAAGCCCCAAACTGCGATGTCAGCCGCCATCAAATCGATCCGAATTGACGGGCATACAAAAACTGTTGGTCGCGTTTTGAGCCTTCCGGCTCGAAGAAGACATATGTCGACCAAGCGCGCCACGCCGTTTTGAGCCGATTTTGTTGAAAAAGGCTGATTGCGTGTCGATGTGATTGGTGATTCACTTCCCTGAGATTTTAGGGAGTGACGGTCAATGATGGGTACGAGGGAAGAGGGTCAGCGAGCTCTGTTTTATGAGTTCTGCCTCGAAGATCATGTTCCAGTCGATCACCTGCTTCGCTCGATTGATCGCTTTGTTGATCTGAGCGATATCCGGCGACATCTAGCGCCGTTCTACAGCGCGATTGGCCGCCCTTCGATTGACCCTGAGCTTATGCTGCGCATGCTGCTTGTGGGCTACATCATGGGTATTCGCTCGGAGCGAAGGCTGTGCAGCGAGGTCCACCTTAATCTGGCCTATCGATGGTTCTGCCGCCTCGATCTGACGGACCCAATCCCAGACCATTCCACATTTTCCAAGAACCGTCATGGCCGGTTCCGCGACAGCGACCTCTTTCGGGAATTGTTTGAGAGTGTCGTTGCGCGCTGCATCTCAGAAGGGCTTGTTGGTGGCGAACGCTTTGCCGTGGATGCCAGCATCATCCGAGCCGATGCCAATAAACAGAACGCCACCCCGATTGACGATTGGCCGACCGATAAGCTTGATCCAACCACCGCACCGCGGGCTGTTCGCGAATATCTTGAAACGCTTGATGATGCCGCCTTTGGTGCAGCGACCGAGAAGGTTCCGAAGTTTACCGCGCACGCTGATCCAGCCTCGCAATGGACAGGTGCACTCAAAGGACCGGCCTTCTTTGCCTATTCGGACAGTTATCTCATCGATACCGATAATGCCGTCATTGTCGATGTGGAAGCAAGCCGTTCTGTTCGTCAGGCAGAAGCAGGCGCAGCGCGGACCATGATCGACAGGACCATGGAGCGCTTTGGTCTGTATCCCGAACAGCTGATTGCAGACACAGGCTACGGCGATGCCGCCATGCTTGGTTGGCTGGTCGAAGAGCGCGGGATCGAACCACATATTCCCGTGTTCGATAAATCACGGCGCAAGGATGGCGCCTTTCCTGCCACGGACTTTGTCTATGACCCAGACAGTGACGCCTACACCTGCCCAAATGGCAAACAGCTCAGACCTTATTGGCGCAAGATATCGAAGGAACGACCGAACTATTACAAGGATGGCTTCAAGCGCTATTATGCCCGCAAGCAAGACTGCGGTCCGTGCCCGCTCAAGCCGCGCTGCACACCAAACCAGGACACGCGTAAAATTAGTCGCTCACGCTATGAAGGCGCACGGCAAATGGCACGACAGATCGCCAAAACCGATGACTATTCCACCTCCGCCAAACTCAGAAAAAAAGTCGAAATGCTGTTTGCGCATCTCAAGCGCATCCTTGGGCTGGGTCGATTGCGCCTCCGAGGGCCGTGTGGTGCTCGCGATGAATTCCTGCTCGCTGCAACCGCTCAAAACCTTCGAAAGCTGGCAAAGCTGATCCCACCAACGCCATCAGAACCGGCAGCATGACCGAAGGTAACCACGTTCAGCGCGTGGCATCAGCCCCCAAGACGCCGAACCAAAATCGACTTTTTCAACAAAATCAGCC
>JBCDDR010000034.1:0-16342 GCA_039180205.1 Pseudomonadota bacterium
CCGCTAACACGGCAAGTAAAACGAGCCCCTGCCAGGCGCTGATCTTTCCGAAAAAAGCAAGACCGATAAACAATCCCGATGCCGCGAGCATCACGAGGATATTGCGTGTGAGCTTTGGCGCATCACAGCACACCGGGGTGATAAGCGCGGGTACACCGATAACTAACAGAATATTCGCAATATTGGAGCCTACGACGTTTCCGATTGCGAGCGGTGATGCCCCGGTAAGGACAGCATCAACCCCAACAACAAGTTCCGGGGCCGAGGTCCCGAACGCAACTACAGTCAGGCCGATGATCAGTGAAGGGATGCCGATGGTTTTGGCGATCGATACCGAGCCACGGACAAGCATGTCACCAGCGAGGATCAGCGCAATCAACCCGCCGGCAATCTTGATATACTCCATCCCGCCGCCTTTTTATTCTTACGTTATATGGGCGGCGTGGCACACTCGACTGGATCGACGCCCCACAGGACCATCCGATCGCCCCCGCATCTACACCGCGTTGTCAAACACATTTTTGCGACAATGATCAACAGCAAGCGTGAAATCACCGCAATTACAGCAGGCCGGGATGTGAGGGCTGAAGCTTCGAAATCAAGGGGCACGACTGTCTCACGCGGTGAACACGTCTTCGGGATCACTGCCATGGGCGAGCCGCCAGTCGGGGTCGGGACCCGCCCATTGATGGCTGGCCATGTCGACACGCCCGGCATTTGAAATCGCAACCCCCTCGGCGAGCAACCGACGATACTGCACTGCCGGTGCCTGTCCCGGGCGTTCGGCGATCATACCGTCGGCGCGCACAACGCGATGCCATGGAATCTCCCCATCAAAGCCTTCCTTTTTTAGCAATTGCCCCACCTGGCGAGGGTTGGAAAGCCCGGCAAACCGGGCAATCTGGGCGTAGCTTGCCACATAGCCGTTGGGGATCATCGCGATGAGTTCAAACACAACCTGATGGGGAGTTTTGGTACCCATCGAACCGCTAGGCAACAATACCGCCCGCACGAAGCGCCTCAATCGATCGATCATCGTATCCGAGCATGTCAAGAACCTCGTTTGTATGCGCCCCCACTTCGGTCGGCCCCGCATTTTCAGCACTTCTCTCGTGCGATGCTATGCGCGGCGCGGGTGCGGGCTGCAAAAAACCATCCACGATACGGAACGTCTCGCGCGCCTTGTTATGCGGATGTTTCGCGGCGTCTGTGGGAGACAGTACCGGCGCATAGCAAAGGTCTGCTTCGAATAAGAGTTTATCCCAGTGCGCGCTGGGATGGGTCGCGAAAAGCGCCTCAAGCGTTTCACGCTGTTCGGACCAGAGCGTTTGGTTATACTGGTTTTTGAAGAGCGGATCGTCGGTGAGATCCAGCACGTTCAGCAGGCGCATATAAAATTGCGGCTCGAGCGACCCGAGTGAGATCAGCTCGCCATCAGCGCATCGATAGACACCGTAGAAGGGCGCGCCGCCATCGAGAAGATTGGAGCCCGAAGGTCCCTGATGTTCGCCTATCTGCTGCAAGTGCCAGGTAATCGTGCCGATCAATGCCGAACCGTCAGTCATCGCGCAATCAATCACGTCGCCTTCACCGGTCGCCTTTGCCTTGAGAAGGCCAGCCAAAATGCCAAAGGCGAGCATCATCGCGCCCCCTGCATAGTCACCGAGATAGTTGACGGGTATAGTCGGCGGTCCCTCGGGGGGGCCCATCGTTGAGAGCACACCGCTCAGTGCAATATAATTGATGTCGTGACCCGCGCGATCCGCATACAGGCCGGTTTGGCCCCATCCGGTCATGCGGCCGTAGACGAGGCGCGGGTTCGCAGCACACAATGTGTCGGGACCAAGGCCAAATGCCTCCATAGCGCCTGGACGAAACCCCTCCACAAGGCCGTCTGCCGTGGCAGCGAGTTTGCGGATAATCGCGGCACCTTCCTGCGTTTTGATGTCAACGACAATCGATCGTCGGCCGCGCATCATCGGGTCATTCGGCATTGGCGGCTTGCCGGGCCGGTCAACGCGGATCACCTCGGCACCGTGGTCTGCAAGCATCATCGCACAGAAGGGAACGGGGCCAATCCCCGCAACCTCAATGATCCGGATCCCGTCAAGCGGCCCCCTGCCCGATTTCATTCGCTATGCCTCGACCAGATCAAGACTGAGATCCCATAAGGCGTTTTCAAGGGATTCACTGTTGGCTGAAATTTCCGGTTGGGTCTTGAGACAGTCGACGAAATAGTCACCATTTGCGCCGTCAACGCTTGGATCACTCGCCAAAAATACGCCGGTTTTCGCCCCCTTGCGCGGCGTTTTGAAAAAGGGCCGGGCGAGATTGAAGACTTTTGCGGTGAGGCCTCTGCCGCGGGCGATTTCAGTTGCCACCACACCTGGATGAAAACAGGTGGCAGTCACACCTGACCCTTCGATGCGGCGAGCGAGCGCGCGGGTGAAGAGAATATTTGCAAGTTTGGACTGCCCATACGCCGCATAGGGACGAAAGCTGCGCCTTGAGAACATCACATCGTCCAAATCGAGCTTGGCCCCCTTGTGCGCCGCCGACGCGGTCGTGATGATCCGAGCAGGTGCGCTTGCTTTCAGCCCTTCCAACAGCAGATTCGTGAGCAGAAATGGGGCTAAGTGGTTGACTGCAAAATGAAGTTCATAGCCATCCGCGCTGAGTGTTCGCTCCGTACGGAACACCCCGGCATTGTTGCACAGAATATCAATCTGACTTGCCTGGCTCATGATGCTTTCGGCGAAGGAGCGCACCGTATCGAGGGTTGATAAATCCGCGGCGATCGGGTGCAGGCGATCATGACCACAGGTTGACGCGATCTCGGCGACTGCCTTCCCGGCACTTTCGTCGGTACGGCCATGGACCAGCACGGTGGCCCCCATGGTCGCAAGTCCACGCGCCATTTCGAGCCCGATCCCGCTCGTGGCGCCGGTCACAATTGCGAGTTTCGAACTCAAGTCCTGCATGTCAAAATCCGCTCTCAGGGGCGTTCATGAAGATAGTAGCGCTCTTGCACGGCAAGCTCATCATCGAGATGGTAGACGAGCGGTTTTCCGGTTGGAATTTCAACCCCCGCAATGTCCTCATCGCTGATCCCATTCAGGTGCTTAACAAGCGCCCGCAGGGAGTTACCATGTGCGGAGATGATCACATTCTTGCCCGCTTTCAATTGAGGCACAATTTCGCTTTCCCAATAGGGCAAAACGCGCACGATTGTGTCCTTGAGGCTTTCAGTTGCAGGCAATGCGTCTTTGGAAAGGAAAGCGTAGCGGCGATCCTCAGCGGTCGAATAGCGATTTTCAGCGGCAAGCGGAGGTGGGGGGATATCAAAACTGCGGCGCCAGACAAAAACCTGTTCATCACCCACTTCTGCGGCTTTTTCCGCCTTATTGTAACCGGTGAGATCCCCATAATGGCGTTCGTTCAACCGCCAGTCTTTGACAACGGGTAACCACAGGTCCCCCATCTCCTCAAGTGCCAGGTTCAACGTCCGGATTGCCCGGGTCAGAAGCGATGTAAAGGCGACATCAAACGAAAACCCGGCTTTGGCCATCATCTTTCCGGCAGTACGCGCCTCGTCAACACCCTTGGGCGAAAGATTGACATCCCACCAGCCGGTAAAACGGTTTTCGAGGTTCCATTCGCTTTGGCCGTGGCGGATGAGCACAAGCATGCCCGTGGCGCGTCGAGTCATTGGATTGTTCCTGATTGGTCTTCTTTGACGATTTATCGTAGTGATTGCAGTTTTCGGGGTGAACAGTAAAAGACATTTGGAGCGCTTGAAAGCGCCTTTTTGGAATGTTGATACGCGGCGAACGATCTGTTTCGAAGCTGCCCACATATTTTCGTATCGAAGAGCTTTTCACGCACTCTATATACGAAGTGGGGTGTATCCATCGATTTTTTCAAAACCGCAGCTGTGAAGGTGACGGTCATCGAGATATTTCTGAATTGGCTGAAGGACAATGAATCGGTTTTTGGTGCGCTGGCATCAATCATCGCGATCGGGTCACTTGTGGTCTTTTTCATTTCATACCTTGTCAAACATCCGTTCAAACAGGTCGCTAAGCTCGCTGAAACCGCAGCCAAGAAAGTCAAGGATGAGAACGGTATTCCCGCGATCGGCGTGTTGCCGCTCAATGCCTTTTCAGACGACCCGAACCACGCCCATCTTGCCGATGGCATGACCGAGGATATCATTACGCTATTGTCGCGGTTTGATGGGTTTCGGGTCATCGCGAGGAACTCCACTTTTGCCTACAAAGGTCAACACCCCGATATCCGCGATGTCGGCGCCACATTGGGCGCAAGATACATTGTTGAGGGCAGCCTTCGTAAAGCCGGTAGCAAGATGCGCACGACCGTGCAGTTGATCGAGACAGCGGGGGGCACCCATGTATGGGCGGCGTCATACGATCAACAGTGTGACGATTGTGCCGAAACGCTCGATGAAATTACCAATGCGATCGTGTCTTCGCTTCAGCCTGAACTCTATCGGGCCGAGTGGGACCGGGTGCGTCTTCGCCCGGCAGCCGACCTCAACACCCACCAGCTTATTCTTCGCGCTTTTGCGCCACTCTATGTGGGGTTCAAGCACAATGTCTCCACCCGCGAGTCCGAAGCCCTGATGCGCCTCGCCCTCACCCGGGAGCCGGAAAACGCCAAGGCGAATGCGGTCCTCGCATGGGCGCTCGGGAATCAGTCACTATCTTCGAAGTATGGTGGCGGAAACGGTGACCATACAGCGCTGCTCGAAGAGGCGAAAGCGCTGGGACGCAAGGCGATTGGTCTTGCCCGCCATGATACGCTGGTGATGTATTGCTGGGCGGCGGTTCTTACCTATTCAGGCGACCGCGAACCCGCGATTGATATTCTCGCTGAGGTGCTCGAACGCGATCCCAACAACGCACAGGTCATGGCATTCATGGGGAATGTGATGGCGCGCAATGGCCAGGTTACAGAAGGCCAGCGTCATATCGAACGCGCGATAGAACTCAGCCCCACCGACAGCCGGCTTTATCTATGGTGTGGCTATCTCGCGTGGACGATGCTTTTGGGGAATGACCTCGATGGCGCCTATCGGTTCGCAAGACGCGGTATTCGTCTGCATGATCGGTTTTTCCTGGGCTGGTTTTCGCTTGCTTTGGCCGCCGCCGGGCTCGGTCGTGATGCCGATGTGCGCCGCGCCATGCGAAACGTAAATGAGATCGATGCTTCGTTTTCGCTCAGCCGCTATCATGACTATGCAGGTCAGCTTGCCGAACATGTTGAGCCGGTATTGCCGTTATTGACAGCCGCGGAGCGCGTGGTTGGCGGCACGGCCATCCGTCTCGCCGCCAGCAATGAATAAGCGAGCGAACCACGAGCAGAGCCACGCTCAAAAAACCTTGAAAGCGAACTGCAGGAAGATGAGCGACAATGCCACCGGGCAAAGGTAGCGCACCATAAAGTGCCAAACCCTATAAATCGCGCCCTCGCTTCGATCGACCTCTTCGACCGTTGTCTTTCGGGCCATCAGCCACCCGGCAAACACGGCGATCAAAAGCCCACCAAGCGGCATCACCCAATTGTTTGTCAAAAAGTCGATATGATCAAACGGCGTTTTGCCGAGAACCGTGACTGCGGGGCCATTGCTGAACGAAAAGACGGTGAGGATGCCGACCAGAAAGCAGAGACCTCCGCCAACGACAGCCGATTTGGCTCGGGCAATGCCTTTGTGTTCCTCAAGCCACGCGACCATGGGCTCAAGAAGCGAAATCGACGATGTGAGTGCTGCAATCGAAAGCAGGATGAAAAACGCAGCGCCAAACACCGAACCGAATGGCATCTGTGCAAAAGCAACCGGAAGCGTCTCAAAAATCAGACCAGGCCCCGAACCCACCTGAAGGCCAAAGGCAAATACGATTGGAAAGATGGCGAGGCCAGACAAGATCGCCACGCCGGTATCCGCGCTTGCAATGATGACTGCCGAGCGCGGCAAGGAAACGTCTTTGGGCACATAAGACCCATAGGCGAGCATCGCCCCCAACCCGACGGAAAGCGAGAAAAACGCCTGACCAAGCGCCTGCAAAATGGTGTTCGCCGTTAGCTTTGAAAAATCGGGAGAGAACAGGAACGAGATCGCTTCACCCGCGTCGCCCGTTTGAAGTGAAAAGATCACAAGCACAATAAGAAGTACGAAAAGTACGGGCATCAACCAGGTCACGGCGACTTCAAGCCCGCCTTTCACACCGCGCCCCACCACGAAGACCGTGATTGCCATGAAGAGACCATGCATGATCGTCATCAACACCGGCGATGACAACAACGCATTGAACATGGCGCCTGACCCGATCGCCGTAATGTCATTGAGAGCACCCGTTGCCGCCTGATAGACGTAGAAAAGCGTCCATCCGGCAATCACCGAATAGAAACTCAGCACAAAGAACGCCCCGATTACCCCTGACCAGCCGATCACCTGCCAGAGTTGCGAGCGGCCCTCCTCACGAGCGACGATTTCCATCGATTTTGGCGGGCTATGCTGCCCCCGTCTGCCAAGCATCAACTCGGCAATCATTACCGGAACACCGATGGCAAAAACGAAGAGAATGTAAATCAGGACAAAGGCACCGCCGCCTCCTTCCCCGGCTTCATAGGGAAATTTCCAGATATTCCCGAGGCCGACCGCGCTACCGATCGCGGCGAAAATAAATGTCGTGCGCGACGACCAGCTTACATTTGACGCTGCCATCCGGCCCCTCCCCCGTTTGCATCATCGCTTATCCAGAATTGTGATGCTTTTGTTTGGTTGTCCCATATTGGCGGGTGGAAAAGACCGCGTCTAGCGTGTTTTATCTTGTGAGTGACCAGATATCAGTGAATTTCACCGATCTTGAACCCAAAGTCTCGGTACGCCATCGCAAAAACGAGCGATTTGAACAGCCGGCGTTTTCCGCGTGACCCGCGCGCAATGTAAACCCCTTCGGGATGCTGGTAAATTCGAGGCAACACCTCATAACTCTCTTCGATCAGGTGATCCTTTTCGTCAGAGGATAAGCGCGAGAAAGCCTCCATCGCAGGATCAGAGGAAAGCCGTGAGCCCCGAAGAAACAGCCAGGTTGCGAAAACGAGCACAAGAATGATGATGACATTAAAAACGATGGAAATAAGGAGCCATCGGGGTGGCCCAGCCCCGGCTCCGGCGGGGCTGGTTTCCGCAGATGGGTAAGGATTGACTGACCGCGCGACAATAGGGGATGTCGCTCTCCCTTCCACAACGTAAACGGGGCCATCATCCGAGACGATGTCGGCGACCATACGATCACCACCATAAACCGACATCACCCCCGAGCGACGAACGGTCAGGCCATAGACCGGCATCCCTGTGCATACGGTCTTGACCACGAATACCCGGTCTTCGCTTCTGAAAAGCTGATATTCCTCAACGGTTGAACAGGGTTCCCCATACAAAGAGAGGGCTTCGCGAACCAGCCGCCCCACCACCGTCGGCTCGTAGCTTAAGGTGAGCGCGGCATATAGGTCTTCTGCCACCACATAAGCTGCACGAGCACGGTCATCTTCATTCGATTTGGATGGGCGCAGCTGCGCTTCCGCTGTTGGCAAAAGGCCCAGGCATATCAGGGAAAAGAGGCTTATCGCCACCACGCGAAGAGGGTCGATGAAACCGCTGTATCTTTGATTGACGCGCATGTCGTTGGGGGTCGCCATCGCAACCTTTCCTCGTTGAAACTAGGCCCAAAACCGCATGATCCCACCCGCGTTTTCACAAAACGAAAGAGATTTCGCAACAATTTTCGGTCAGCACGCGCCGGCGATCACCGTGCGGGTCAGAGACGGGATTGGTCAACCGGATATGAACCGGCTCGCGGATTAAAGCCCGCGGGAAAACTCCGGGTAAGCTTCGAGCCCTAATTCGGCAACGTCACTGCCGCTTGCCTCTTCGCGGCGATCGAGCCGGACACCGACGGTATATTTAAGGGCAAGCCACAATAGCGCGCTTGCCGTGGTCACGAAGGCGGCGACCGCACCAATACCCGCAAGCTGAGTCAGGAATGATGCATCGCTGTTTGTCAACGGGACCGCCAGCGTGCCCCAAATGCCGCAGATCAGATGGACGGGGATCGCCCCCACCACATCATCGATCCGGATCCGATCGAGAAGGGGGACAACAAACACCACCAGCGCCGAACCGAATCCACCGATCAATATCGCCTGACCGATCGAGGGGGCGAGCGGTTCCGCAGTGATCGAAACGAGGCCGCCAAGCGCCCCATTGAGTGCCATGGTAAGGTCGACCTTTTTATACAACAGCTTTGTCAGACCGACCGCGACGAGTACCCCGCCCGCAGCCGCCATATTGCTATTGGCAAACACCTGCGCCACCGCAACCGCATCCTTTGCCGACCCAAGCGCGAGTTGAGAGGCTCCGTTAAATCCAAACCACCCCATCCACAAAATGAATGTACCAAGGGTCGCAAGCGGCAGGTTGGACCCGGGCAAGGGCGTCACCCGGCCATTCGGGCCATATTTGCCGAGCCGCGGCCCGACGATGATCGCCCCTACCAAAGCCGCCCATCCACCTGTTGAATGAACCAGCGTCGAGCCTGCAAAGTCTTGAAACCCGGCGAGGTGAAGCCACCCCTCGCCCCATTTCCACGCGCCCTGGATCGGATAAATCAGCCCGGTCAGCACCGCAACGAAGAGGAAAAAGGGAAAGAGCTTGATCCGCTCCGCCACTGTCCCCGACACGATCGAGGCGGCGGTGGCAACGAATACCATCTGAAAAAACCAGTCCGATGCGTTCGCATATCCCGGATCACCATTGTCCTTGGCGAGCTTGATCACCTCGTCTGCGGCGCTTTCACCCGGGCTCCATAGCGCAAAGCTACCGATCCAGCCGCCATCGACGCCGGTATACATCAGATTATAGCCCACCAGAAAATACATCACCCCGGCGATTGAATAGAGCGAGATATTCTTGAGGCAGATGTCCGCCACGTTTTTTGAGCGCACGAGCCCTGCCTCAAGCATGCAGAACCCCGCTGCCATCCACATGACCAGAAAGCCGCCGATCAAAAACAAAAGACTATTGAAGACATACGCGCTTTCGAGCGGGACCGCCGCTTCAGCGGGCGTGGCCAGTAAAAGCGCGCCGAAAAGTGGGACACATGCAAACAATGCCCAGGTGACCCGATTTCGCGGGTGAGGCACTTGCGCTCTTTTCTGGTCGTCTTCTTTTTTCATAGCATCCACGCCCCCGCTGGCTCGAATTTCACGATCAACAAAAATTGTGCATCGCAATAAATTTCGTGTTTACGAAGGCGCGCGCAACTTTTCCACTAGAAAATGCGGAAACGGGGAAAGAAAGAAATAGCGGGATCCGGATTTCAGGCCGTTCGGGTGGGGGCCCCGCGTTCAAATCTGGTGGCTAAAATCACCGAGGAAACCGTGCGCTCCACGCCTTCGACACCAATTACGGCGTCAATCGCGCGATCAAGCTCGCGCACGCTGCCAGCCGCCAGGATCGCGACCAAATCATAGGCGCCGCTTACCGAATACACGTCTCGCACCGCACCAATTTTTTGCATAGCCGCAATCACCGCTTCGGTGGCCTTCGGGTCCACCGTAATCAAGACATGCGCCTTGATCTGTTCGGCAAGATAGTCGGGCGACAAAACAACGGTGTAGCCCTGGATCACCCCGATATCCTGCAAACGGTCGAGGCGTTTCTGCACCGTCCCGCGCGAGAGGTTGAGTTTTGCGGCAAGCGCACTCACCGGTGCGCGCCCATCCTCGGCCAAAAGCGTCAGAAGTGCGCGGTCTTTCTCCGATAGTGCGAGGCTAATGCCGGGGGCTGTGATAGTGTCCATAACAAATTGATCAAATTTCTGCGCAGTTTGTGGAAAAAGATAGCGCAACTTGCATATTTTGACCATAGAATTTGTACAAGCAATCGCAGTATAAAATGATCGTCTCTAAGGAGTATACCGATGACCGATGCCGCGCCCCTCAAGACTTCGCCTGTCACGCCCCCTGCCGCCCTTATGGACCGGCGTCATATTTTCCCGACTTATGCACCGCCCGCGCTCAAATTTATCAAGGGCGAAGGCACATGGCTGACTGATGAGCACGGCAATCGATATCTGGACTTCATTTCGGGTATTTCGGTCAACACCCTGGGGCATGCGCACCCTGACCTTGTTGCCGCCCTGCAAAAGCAGGCGGAAAATCTTTGGCATTTGTCGAATATGTTCGATGTACCGGGGCAGGCGGAACTGGCAGCGCGATATTGCGAGCTTACCTTCGCTGACCGCGTCTTTTTTACCAATTCAGGTGCCGAGGCGGTTGAATGTGCGCTCAAAGCCGCACGGCGCTATCATTTTGAGAATGGCGCCCCTGAGCGGGTCAATATTATCGGCTTTTCCGGAGCCTTCCATGGCCGCACCTATGGGGCGATCAACGCCGCTGGCAATCCGGCCTATTTGAAAGGCTTTGGTCCCGCACTTCCGGGTTATATCTCATTACCGTTTGGCGATCATGACGCGCTCAAGGCAGCAATGGACGACACAATTGCGGCGGTCATTGTGGAGCCCGTGCAAGGTGAAGGCGGCCTGCGCGCGATGCCGACCGAGTGCCTGACGGGTTTACGCGCGCTGTGCGATGAAACCGGTGCGCTGCTGATTTATGACGAGGTGCAGTGTGGTGCCGGACGCACCGGCAAGCTGTTTGCCCATGAATGGGCGGAGAATGCCGCCCCCGACATTATGGCCGCGGCGAAAGGCGTTGGTGGCGGTTTCCCGTTTGGTATGTGCCTCGCGTCGGAAGCCGTGGGCAAGCACATGGTTGTGGGCACGCACGGCTCCACCTATGGCGGCAACGCGCTTGCTATGGCGGTGGGGCATGCGGTTCTTGACCATTTGGGAACGCCTGAGTTTCTGGCGCATGTCCGCGCGATCAGCGATCGCATGCATGCAGGATTTCAAGCGCTGGTGAATGATTTTACGAACGTTCTGGCGGTGCGCGGGAAGGGGCTTTTGTCGGGCTGTCAACTCGACATGCCCAACACCCAAGTCCGCGATGCGGCGCGCGAACGCGGCCTGTTGATCGGGGTTGCGGGCGACAATGTGATCCGCCTGGCCCCGCCATTAAATGCGAGCTTTGAAGAGGTCGATGAGGCACTTACCCGCCTTCGAGACACGCTTAAAGCATTACATAATCAGTGAGAAAGCGAATGAGCACGGTGTTTGAAGCAGGTTACCGTTTTCGACCTGTCGCGGATGACGACATTGATGGCCTGATGGAAATGGCACGGCTTTCCGGCGCTGGGTTTAGCTCTCTACGGCCCGACCCAGAATTCCTGACGGCCTATATCCGCCAGTCGGTGGATAGCTTCAACGCCCCGCAGGCACAAGCCAACCGCAAGCATCTTCTTGTTCTGGAAGCGCCTGAAGGCGATAAAATCGTGGGCTGCGCAGCGGTCAAAACCAATATCGGCCGCGCTTACCCGTTTATCAATTTTCGATATATGCGGGAAGACGGCGCGCCCGCATTTGACCCGGCGCAGGCGCGTTTCCTTGATCCAAGCTCGAATTTTGATGGTGCAACCGAGATCGGTTCACTTTTTCTTCACCCCGATCATCGCCAATCAGGGGTGGGCCGCTATCTCGCCAAAGTACGCTATCTGATGATCGCCTGTGCGCCACATCAGTTCGCGAAAACGCTCGTTTCTGAGCTGCGCGGCGTCACCGATGATGCGGCATCAGCCACTTTTTATAATCATGTCTATCGCGACAGGCTCGGTATCAGTTTTGTCGAAGCCGACGCCCGCTACAGCTTTGCCGACGAAGCGATGCTTGCGCCCGTTCTGCCCGATGGCCCATTGGAAATCCGCAAACTGCCCGATGCCGCACGTGCGGTGATGGCCGAGCCCAATGAAACCGGTATCGGCGCGATGAAACTTCTGAAGCGTGAAGGGTTCCGCTTTGCCAACACGATCGATTTGTTCGACGCGGGTCCGATCATGAGTGCTCGCCGCGATGAGATCGAAACGGTGCGCCGGGCCCGCAAGGCATCCGTCGTGGCGGGACATGATTTGCCATGCTTGAAATCGCCGCGGCCTTTCGATGGTCGAAATACAGCTGAAGGCCTGGTTGCGGCCGGGGGACTTACTGATTTCCGCGCAGTGCTGACCCGGTTTGAACTTGATGGGAATGAAGTGCGGCTGCACCCGCGTTCCATTCGCGCACTCGGGATCGATGAGGGGGCCGAAGTCACGATCAGTCCGCAGGGGCAAACGATCCGTACGTCAACGCCCCGGGAAACCCGTTTTCATTGCACTGCCCCACGCCTCAAGAGCAGGCGCGCACTCGCCCATGTTTGACCGCGCGGCCGCGATTGATGATGCCTTCATTCGACGGGTGAAAGCACGCGACCTTCCAGAATCAAATGCTGGCGCGCTGGCGGATGCCGGGCTGTCGAACGCCGACCTGGTGGCCCTTTTCGATACCCAGTTGATGAGCCGCCATCTCGATCTGATGGCCAGGCGCACTAAGGGAAAGACCTATTATTCGATCGGAAGTGCCGGGCACGAGGCAATGGCCGCGGTCGCGCGCGCCGTTCGCCCCGATGACATGGCGTTCCTCCATTATCGCGATGCGGGCTTTGTGATTGAGCGCAGGAAAGCGGTACCCGGGGCAAGTGTGCTCTATGATATGGCGTTATCATTTGCGGCGTCGGCTGACGACCCGGTTTCGGGCGGGCGACATAAGGTGCTCGGCGGGAAAGATATTATGGTTCCGCCGCAAACGAGTACGATCGCCTCGCATCTGCCAAAGGCGATGGGGGCCGCCCATTCGATCGGGTTGAGCTGCCAGGGTACGCGTACGCTGTCACGCAGTTCGATCGTCGTTTGCTCATTCGGCGATGCTTCGGCCAACCATTCGACCGCTCAAGGGGCCATCAACGCAGCCTGCTGGGCGGGGTATCAGGGATCGCCAATGCCGATCCTTTTCGTCTGTGAAGATAACGATATCGGCATTTCCGTCCCCACACCCGGGGGATGGATCGAGGCTAATTTCAGGTCACGCCCTGGGCTCCATTACGTGGCCGGCGATGGCACCGACCTGATCGACACCTATGCCACAGCAAAACGCGCCGCAGATCATGTGCGCCGGGCGCGCAAACCTGCATTTTTGCATTTGAAAACAATCCGACTGATGGGACACGCGGGTGCCGATGTCGAAGCGGGTTACCGCCGTTTACGCGAGATCGAAGCCGTTGAAGCACGCGATCCGCTGCTCAAAACGGCGGGCCAACTCGTCGCGTTCGATATTCTCAGCCCAGATGAGATCAACGCCCGGTATGAAGCCATGCGTGCGCGTGTGATGCGCGTTGCGGAAGCCGCTTTTACGAGGCCAAAGCTTGCAACCGCTGAGGCGGTCAAGGCCTCGATCATTCCACCGAAACATAGAGACCGGAATTTCCCACCGGCCCCCCAGCATACCAAGAAACGCCCGCCCGACGCTGATAAATCGGTCCCGATGAGCCGCCACATCAATCGCGCGCTCGATGAGATTTTGGCGCAAATTCCCGAGGCGCTTTTGTTCGGGGAAGATGTCGGCCGCAAAGGAGGGGTTTACGGTGTCACCCAGGGCCTGCGCGCACGCTTTGGGCCTGCGCGGGTTATGGATACGCTGCTCGATGAGCAATCGATCCTCGGAATCGCCATCGGCGCTGCCCACAACGGGTTTCTGCCGATACCCGAGATCCAGTTTCTCGCCTATGTCCACAATGCCGAAGACCAGTTGCGCGGCGAAGCGGCAACGCTCTCTTTTTTTTCCGACGGGCAGTTCACCAACCCAATGGTGGTGCGCATCGCCGGGCTCGGCTATCAGAAAGGGTTTGGTGGTCATTTTCATAATGACAATGCGCTCGCCGTCTTTCGCGACATTCCCGGGCTTATCCTCGCCTGCCCCTCCTCGGGCCGTGATGCGGCACGCATGCTGCGCGAGGCAGTGCGTCTTGCCTATGAGGAGGGCCGGGTGGTGGTTTTTCTCGAGCCGATCGCGCTTTATAACACCGTTGATCTTGAGAGCACCGGGGACAAGCGCTGGGCCGAAACCTATGTGCCAGCGATTGACGACACGCCCATCAACATTGGCGAACCGGGAATTACTGGTCCTGGAGATGACGTCACGATTTTTTCCTATGGAAACGGCATCTATCTCTCACACCAGGCCGCCAGCAGTCTTCAGAATGAGGACAACATCAAAGTCCGTATCGTGGATTTGCGCTGGCTTGTCCCTCTCAATGTCGAGGGTATCGTTGCCGAAGCCCAGAAGGCGCGCGCACTCCTGATCGTTGATGAATGCCGCCGTTCGGGTTCGGTCTCTGAGGCGATCATGACCCATCTGTTTGAGGCGGGCATTTCGGTACCGACAAAACGCATCAACGCCGAAGATAGTTTCATTCCGCTCGGCACCGCGGCGACGATCACGCTGCCAAGCCGCGACCAGATTGTCGCCGCCGTGCGTACGCTCGACGAGGCCGCGTCATGAAGGAAACGGCCCTCGTCGTATGCCCCGGGCGTGGCACGTACAATGCTGCGGAACTCGGCTATTTCGCAAAACATCACAGCGACAAACCAGATTTACTCGCTGTGGTGGAAGGCGCGCGTGATGAAACCCGCCAGCCCACGATTTCCGAACTCGATGGGGCCGCGAGTTTCAAAATGAGCCGCCATGGCACCGGCGATAATGCGTCGGCCTTGATCTATGCCTGCGCACTGGGGGATTTTTTGGCCATTGACCGCGAGCGCTTCGATATCGTTGCCGTCACCGGGAATTCGATGGGCTGGTACCTCGCCCTTGCGTGCGCTGGCGCGCTATCGCACAGGAATGGCGCCGAACTTGTGAACAGCATGGGTACACTCATGCATAACGAGGGCGAGGGTGGCCAAATCGTCTACCCAGTCGTCGATGAAAATTGGCGACCTGACCCAGCCAAAGAGGCACTCGTTCAACAGATGTTGGCAGCTTCGAGCGAAAGCCAATTCATCGCCACCTCGATCCGGCTTGGCGGGCTCCATGTTTTTGCAGCGGATCGGGCTGGGCTC
This sequence comes from Pseudomonadota bacterium, assembly GCA_039180205.1. GTDB lineage: Bacteria > Pseudomonadota > Alphaproteobacteria > Sphingomonadales > JBCDDR01 > JBCDDR01. The sequence continues at coordinate 15,128 of JBCDDR010000034.1, forward strand.
AGCTATTTGTCGAAACATCTGCCACCGGTTGATGACCGATATCCGATGCGGCTCGTTCATCATGCAGCTTTTCACAGCGCCCTGCTCACGCCAATCATCAAAAAAGCACGCGCAAACCTGCCCCAAAGCATCTTTGAGGCGGGACAAATTCCAATGGTTGATGGGCGCGGGATGGTCTGGATGCCGCAGGCCTTTGATCTGGGCGCGCTTTACCGCTATACGCTGGGCCATCAGATTGATCAGACATTCGATTTTTCGGCGGCAATTGATGTTGCGGTCAAAGAGTTTGCGCCTGATCGGATCATTGTCTTGGGCCCTGGCAGCACGCTTGGTGCGCCGGTTGCTCAACAGCTTATCCGAATGAATTGGCGCGGACTTACTGGAAAACAGGATTTTAAGGCACAACAGGCCACAAGCCCCTTTATATTGAGTATGGGGATAGATGAACAGCGCGCGCGCGTCGTCGCGACAGCATGACCCGAAGGAGACTATGACCATGGCAACCTTGAGCAAAGACGCCATTGCTTCGACACCCAAGCCACAAAAGTCAGAGGCGGCCCAGTTCGCCTGGGACGACCCCTTGAACCTTGAAAGCCAATTGATGGAAGAAGAGGTTCTCGTGCGCGATGCGGCACGCGGCTATTGCCAGTCGAAACTGATGCCGCGGGTGATTGATGCCAACCGTGAGGGTGTTTTCGACCGCGAGATCATGACCGAAATGGGCGCGCAGGGATTACTAGGCGCGACGGTTGATCCTGCCTACGGCGGTGCTGGTGTGAACCATGTGAGCTATGGGCTGATCGCACGCGAGGTGGAACGCGTCGACTCAGGCTATCGCTCGGCGATGTCTGTGCAATCTTCACTCGTCATGTATCCGATTGAAGCCTTTGGCGATGAGGCGCTCAAACAAAGGCTTTTGCCGGGGCTTGCTTCAGGCAAGCTCGTCGGCTGCTTCGGTCTCACCGAGGCCGATGGCGGGTCTGACCCCGGAGCCATGCGGACCGTCGCGAAAAAGGTTGATGGCGGCTATGTGCTCAATGGTTCAAAAATGTGGATCACCAATTCACCGATCGCCGATTTTGCTGTGGTTTGGGCAAAGCTTGACGGCGCGATCCGCGGCTTTGTTGTTGAACGCGGGATGGAAGGGTTCTCGACGCCTGAGATAGCCGGAAAACTCTCGCTGAGGGCCTCAATCACCGGCGAGATCGTGCTCGA
>JBCDDR010000035.1:0-16303 GCA_039180205.1 Pseudomonadota bacterium
GGTCAGCTAGCGACACTTCCGTTGTGGCTATGTTCTGTAGGCGTGATTTTCTCTAAATGCATTTTTTTATCTCAAAACTTGGCATTGAAGAACTTGGAAAAACACAGGGCATGACGTTGAGAAGAAGCCCCGCGAGAAACGCAAAGGCAAAGGCAACAAACGGATTGACCCCGGGCGCGAGCGAGCTCTGAGAGTTGGCTCCGACATCAATCGGACGGAATGCAGGGGCAGCCCCCCTTCCCGCATTCAGTTCGACGCGAAAATTCTCTACCATACCCTCGTTGTTTGTGAGTGCGAGGACGCCAGAGATCCGATCAAGAAACTGCGCCCGACCCGCACTTGTTTGCAAGTAAAGCGTATCCGCCGCTGTATCAGGCTTCTCGGCGACCATCGCACTTTTCTGCTTTAGACCCATCACCTGCGGGGCGGCGTAATCAACTACACCCTTGGTCAACGGGAAGAAGTGCGCCTTGCGGACGCGGGTGCCGCCAGCGGGCAGCCCAAAAGCAAATGTGGATTTTCCACCTTCTTTCCAAAAGCTCGCCGACCAGCCTTCACCCTGAGGGAATGGGGTGGGTAACGCCGCACGTGCTTTGGAAAAAATCAACTGGTTTTCCGGCGCGATTGCGCCATCACCCGCAGGCAAAACGAGCGTGAGGCTGGTATCTTCGGGGATACAAATCTCATCATCGCAAACGAGCCAGTGAGCATCGACAGCGAGGGTTACGATTGGACCGTCCACCGACCGGGGCGCCACGATGTCAACCAGTAAGGCTGTATCGCCTGAATAGCCGTAATTCACCAACGAACCGAAGGCGAGCACCTCTGGTGCGGGATATTGCGCAGGCTGAGGGGAAAACCCTTGCGGCAGCGACCACTCGAGATCAGTCGCCATGCCGCTATCGCCGGGATTTTTCCAGTATGTATGCCACCCTCTTTCAGGTTCCATCACGATCGCGACTGTGAACGTCTTGCCGGGTGCGATCGATGCGACCTCGGAAACCAGTGTCACTTTCGTTTTTGGGCCGGTGATCGTTTGCGCGAAAGCGTTCTGACCATCTGCGGATACTGCCGAAAATGCCAATAACAGGGAGATTAGCAAGCACCACTGACTCACGAATGAACCCGCATACGATCGCTGAAATATTTTCATTTTGTTTTTCATGTCGCCCAGGTGGTCAAATTCCCAACCCTATACAAGGGAAAACGCTGGTCTCTCATTTTCAACTTCACGTTAGCAAAACCGCGATGAACCTGCGCTTATTTACCTTGAAACTTCGGTTTACGTTTTTCCATAAATGCCGCGACCCCCTCACGAAAGTCTTCACTTTGAAGCGCCTGATTCTGCAACATTGCCTCGAATTGCGCTGCGTCCTGAAACGTAGAATTCATGGCGCGTCGGAACGCCCTCTTGGTCATGCCAAGGGCTAGCGGCGCTCGTTCCGCGAGGCCCTCGGCCCAGGTTTCCGCTTCTTGTCTCACATTGTCATCAGCCACGACCCGATTGGCAAGACCCCAGTCAAGACATTGCCTGGCTGAAAGTTTTTGCGCCTCAATACAAGCTTCATACGAACGGGCATAGCCCAGTTTGCGGGACAAAAGCCATGTGAGGCCCCCATCCGGAACAAGCGAAATATTCGCAAATGCCGACATAAGATATGCCGTTTCCCCCATCACCATGAGATCGCACGCCAGCGCGAGTGTCATGCCGATCCCGGCCGCAGCACCATTTACCGCAGCAATCACCGGCTTATCCATTGTCATGATCGTTGAGATATAGGCACCATACTCTGTATTGAGCACGTCCTCGACACGCTTTGGTTCCTGAACCGATTTCAAATCGGCGCCCGCGCAAAAGCCGCGTCCTTCACCAGTAATCACAACCGCACGAATGGCCGGATCAAAGGCGGCAATCTTCATATCCTCGGCCAGCTGATGCCGAAGCTCAGGCGATACCGCATTCATCGCGTCAGGGCGGTTCATCACAATCGTGAGAACAGCTCCATTTCGCTCGCGCCGGGTTGTCGGTGTGTTTTCAACCGCTTTCGCATCCGCCATGGTGAACTCTCCCTTTCTCACCCCCCCAAAAGGCCCAAGAGACTTGGGCGCATATTCAGGGTTTCCTAACGGCTAGCGGGTATCCGATCAATGAAAAGGCGACTGCCTTGCAAGGCAAGCGAAACGCGCCACTCTCGGATAAATCTTGTTTTCGCAGGCTTGCATGATAGAAGGCGCGACACATTTGCAGGCGCTTATGCCATCCCCTTCCCCGGAATCATTTGGCCGCCCTCGATCATATCGGAGCCCGTTTATGCTTTCGCACCTCGACCGCTTGGAAGCCGAAGCGATTGAAATTTTCAGAGAAGTCGTCGCCCAGTGCGAACACCCGGTGATGCTCTATTCCATCGGAAAAGACAGTGCTGTGCTTTTGCACCTCGCTCTCAAGGCCTTTCACCCGGCACGCCTGCCCTTCCCTGTGCTTCATGTTGATACCACATGGAAGTTTCAGGAGATGTACAAATTCAGGTCTTATGTCGCTGAAAAGTACAATCTCGATCTGATTGTTCACATCAACGAAGAAGGTGCGCGCGAAGGGGTCAATCCCTTCACGCATGGATCCGCGGTGCACACCGATATCATGAAAACCCAGGCGCTCAAGCAAGCGCTCAGCAAGCATAAATTCGATGCGGCGTTTGGTGGCGCGCGGCGGGATGAGGAAAAAAGCCGCGCCAAGGAACGGATCTTTTCTTTCCGAACTGCACAGCACCGGTGGGACCCGAAAAACCAGCGGCCCGAGTTGTGGAACCATTTTAATGCCCGCAAGCTGACTGGGGAGAGCATGCGCGTATTTCCGATGTCGAATTGGACCGAGCTCGATATCTGGCAGTATATTTATCGTGAAAAAATCGAGGTCGTGCCGCTTTATCTGGCCGCCCCTCGTCCCGTGGTCGAATGGCAAGGTCAGCTCATCATGGTGGACGATGACCGGGTGCCCATTCCCGAGGGGCAAACGATCGAAATGAAATCCGTTCGTTTCCGAACGCTTGGCTGTTACCCGCTGACGGGGGCGGTTGAGTCAGACGCTGACACGTTGGAACAGGTGATCGAGGAAATGCTGGTCGCCCGCACATCGGAACGGGAAGGCAGGCTGATCGACAAAGACCAAGGCGCGTCGATGGAGCGTAAGAAGCAAGAGGGGTATTTCTAAAATGGACCAAGCAAACACAGCCTCCGCGCTCTCCATGTTTCTGGCCGACCAGGAAGCTAAGGATACTTTGCGCTTCATTACCTGCGGAAGTGTGGATGATGGCAAAAGTACCCTCATCGGACGGCTCCTTTATGATTCGAAGATGATCTTTGAGGATCAACTCGCCGACCTGCATAAGGAAAGCGCCAAAAGCGGAAACGCTGGCGACGATATCGATTATTCCTTGCTGCTCGACGGCTTGGAGGCCGAGCGTGAACAGGGCATCACCATTGATGTAGCCTATCGCTTTTTTGCGACCGAAAAACGCCGCTTCATTGTCGCCGACACCCCGGGTCACGAACAATATACGCGGAACATGGCGACAGGTGCCTCGACCGCGCATCTGGCGATCATTCTGGTCGACGCGCGCAAAGGTATCCTCACCCAGACACGACGCCATAGCCTGATCTGCTCGCTTGTCGGTATCCGCAATATCGTTGTTGCCATCAATAAAATGGACCTGGTCGGGTATTCCCAATCTATTTTTGCATCGATCGCAAAAGACTATGAAGAGCTTGCTCAGGGGCTAGGGTTTGCATCGGTTCAGACGATCCCGTTGTCGGCGCTCAAGGGTGATAATGTGATGGACCGGTCACAACGGATGAACTGGTACGAAGGCCCGACGTTGCGTGAGGCGCTCGAAACTGCGCCCGGTTCGATGCGAGGGGAAGGCGCTTTTCGGTTTCCTGTTCAATGGGTGAACCGGCCTAACCTCGATTTCCGTGGATTCGCTGGAACAGTCGCCGGGGGCGCGATCACGCCGGGGACTGAAGTCGTTGCCCTTCCCTCCGCGCGAACAAGCCGGATCAAATCGATTTCGACATTCGATGGTGCGTTGCCAAGCGCCGAAACCGGCCAGGCAGTAACGCTCGAGCTCGAAGATGAGATCGATATCTCCCGCGGCGATATGATTTGCGCTGTTGATGATCGTGCCACCACATCCGACCAGGTCGAAGCGCGGCTTATTTGGATGTCGGAAAACCCGCTCTTTTCCGGCCGACCCTATCTTTTCAAACTCGGCATGAAAATGGTGCCGGGCATGGTGACCCGCATCAAACATACGATTGATATCAACACCAATGCCCAGGAACCGGCGCAAAAGCTGGAACTCAACGATATCGGTGTGGTGAATATCAAATTCGACGACAAGGTTGCGTTCGACCCCTACAATGAAAATCGCCTTACCGGCAGCATGATCGTCGTAGACCGGCTTTCGAACGAGACGGCTGGTGCGGGTATGATCGACTTTTCTTTGCGCCGCGCTGACAACATTCATTGGCAGGCGACCGATGTCACCCGCGAGCGCCGGGCCGAGCAGAAACTGCAAAAACCCCGCGTTCTCTGGTTTACTGGGCTTTCGGGCTCTGGCAAATCGACAATTGCCAACTTGATCGAGAAGCGTTTATTTGCCGACGGACGCCACACCTATATGCTCGATGGTGACAATGTTCGCCACGGCCTCAATAAAGATCTCGGCTTCACCGAGGCGGACCGTGTCGAAAACATTCGCCGGATTTCCGAAGTCTCCAAGCTGATGGCGGATGCAGGGCTTATCGTTCTCGTATCTTTCATCTCGCCTTTCCGGTCGGAACGCCATATGGCGCGCGCAATGATGCAGCCGAACGAGTTTGTTGAGATTTTTATCGATACGCCGCTCGAACTTTGTGAAGAACGCGATCCGAAGGGCCTGTATAAAAAAGCGCGTGCGGGTGAGATCAAAAACTTCACCGGGATCGACAGCCGCTATGAAGCGCCGCAGAATGCTGAGATTCATATCAAAACCGAAGGCAAAACTGCTGAAGCCTGTACCGAAGAACTCTTCGAACGACTAAAACAATATGTCTGATGCGGCATCGACCCACTAAGGCAGCCTGAGATCGGCAGGGAAGGGAACCTTATTCACTCCCGCTGACGGTATTGGGCTGAACAACGATATTGCGAGCGCTCGGCCCCCAAACACCCGGCGTCCAATGGATTTGCTCACCTTGAAACATGAGCGGGGTCTGTCGGTCCTGTTTGAGCCACAACGGGCCATCCAGATCGACAAAGCGCGCGTCGGCCACCATCGGCAAAGCAGCTGCCATCGCGAGCGACGTACCCAACATATTGCCCAGCATGATCTCTAGCCCCATTGCCTTTGCCGCCTTCGCGAGGTGAAGCGCCTCCGTCAGCCCGCCGGTTTTGTCGAGCTTGATGTTGATCATATCGTATCTGTCCGCCACCTCCGCGAGATCGGCGCGCGATTGGCAACTTTCGTCCGCGCATAGCGGGATGGGGTTGACATACCCCTTCAGCATATCGTCTTCGCCGCGCGGGAGCGGCTGCTCAACCATTGCAACCCGTGCTGCATGAAGCGCCTCCAGGACGGTATCCAGATCCTTCGGCGCAATTGCCTGGTTCGCATCGACAATGATCGTTGCATCGGGCCTCGCTGCGCGCACCGCCGCAACGGCTTTTTGCCCGCCGTCTCGGGCAAGCTTTAGCTTCAGAGTTGAGAAATGCGAGGCTGCCTGGGCCTTGGCTGCGAGCGTTTGGAGATCATCTTCAACCCCAAGCGTCATTGCGGTTTTTGCAAGGCGGGGCTCGCTACCCAAAAGGTCCCAGATCGAGCTATCCGTCTGCTTGGCCTCCAAGTCCCAGAGCGCACAGTCGATTGCGTTGCGCGCTCCTCCTGGCGATAGTAAATCCAACAGTGTTTCGCGCGTAGCCCCAGCGGCGATCGCCTCACGGACACTTTCAATCTGCGCTGTCATGCTCGCTTCGGTTTCACCGAGATAGTAAATCCCGCGTGCCTCGCCAAAACCCTGGTGTGTCCCCTCACCCACTGCCACCAGTACACAGCGATACTGGTCAACCGTTCGCCGCGATATCCGAAAGGGAGACGCAAGCGGCCAGGTCTCCCAATGATAGGTTAGGTTTCTCATACCCGCAGCATGATTGAGAAAAGCCTCCGCACCAATAAAAAAGCCGGGGCAATTGCTCGCCGCCGACCTCTTTTTTTCAGTCAATTCGAAATCGGTTTGACCTAGGCTTTCCCGCGCATGTCAAACCTGTCGAGTTGCATGACCTTTACCCAGGCCGCGACAAAATCATTGATGAATTTTTCCTTCGCTCCTGCGGTTGCATAGACCTCCGAAACTGCGCGCAGCTCGGAGTTCGACCCAAAGATCAGGTCGACCGGCGTTGCCGTCCACTTGACCTCTCCAGAGGCCCTGTCGCGACCTTCATAAAGACCTTCGGTTTCCGCTTTTGACCATTCGGTCCCCATGTCGAGCAGATTGACGAAAAAGTCGTTGGTCAGCATGCCCGGCGTTTCAGTGAACACCCCATGCTTGGCACCGCCGGTGTTGGCGTCGAGTGCGCGCATGCCACCCACCAGTACAGTCATCTCAGGTACCGACAGCGTGAGCAGATCGGCTTTGTCCACCAACGACTCCGCAGGTGGACGCGTATGATCGGCATGCATGTAATTGCGGAAGCCATCGGCGGTTGGTTCAAGCACAGCGAATGAGGCGACATCGGTCTGTTTTTCGTCTGCATCCATCCGCCCTGGCACAAATGGAACCGTGATGCTGTAACCCGAATCCTTCGCAGCCTTTTCAATCGCGGCGGCACCACCGAGTACAATCAGATCGGCCATTGAGATTTTCTTGTCCCCGTCGGCAGAGCGATTGAACTTGCGCTGAACTTTTCCAAGTGCCCGCAATGATTTTTTCAGCTCACTCGGATCATTCGCTTCCCATCCAGTTTGCGGATCAAGGCGAACCCGCGCGCCATTGGCGCCACCGCGCATGTCGGTACCGCGAAATGTCGAAGCCGACGCCCAGGCCGTGCGCACCAGTTGGGAAACCGAGAGCCCGCTATCAAGGATAGCGGCCTTCAGATCCGCAATATCATCCGCATCAACCATGTCATGGTCAACCGCCGGTATAGGGTCCTGCCAGACGAACTCTTCAGCGGGAACATCAGCGCCCAAGAGGCGCGCTCGCGGCCCCATATCGCGGTGGGTCAGCTTGAACCACGCCCGGGCGAATGCCGCATCGAACTCCTCCGGGTTTTCGCGGAATCGAAGCGCAATCTTGCGATAAGCGGGGTCTTCCTTCAGCGACAAATCGGTGGTGAACATGATAGGTGCATGAAACTTGCCTTCCACATGCGCGTCAGGAACGAGCTCGGAAGCAGATTCATCACTCGGGATCCATTGCACGGCACCTGCTGGGCTTTCCGTCTGAACCCACTCATATGCGAACAAATTATCCAAATACTGCGTGCTCCATTGGGTCGGGCTTGCCGACCATGCCCCCTCGAGCCCGCTTGTGATCGTATCCTCGGCATTGCCTTTCCCAAGGCTATTTTTCCAACCAAGGCCCTGCTCTTCCAGGCTTGCGGCCTCGGGTTCAGGACCAACGCGACCTTCGGGTTTTGCGGCCCCGTGCGCTTTCCCCAGCGTATGCCCCCCTGCGATCAACGCGACGGTTTCCGCATCATTCATCGCCATGCGCCCAAACGTCTCGCGGATATCTTTTGCCGCCGCGAGCGGGTCAGGCGTACCGTTGGGACCTTCCGGATTCACATAAATCAGTCCCATCTGAACAGCAGCAAGCGGCTGGGCGAGTTCGCGGTCACCATGATAGCGTTTATCGCCCAGGAACTCGGCTTCAGGCCCCCAATATACCAGCTGCGGCTCGTAAACATCGGCCCGGCCACCGGCAAACCCGAGCGTTTTGAAACCCATGGATTCAAGCGCCACATTCCCCGCCAGTATCATCAAATCGGCCCAGGAAATGTTTGCGCCATATTTCTGCTTGATCGGCCATAACAAACGACGCGCCTTATCGAGGTTGGCATTGTCCGGCCAGCTGTTCAGCGGCGCAAATCGCTGCATGCCCTCCGCAGCACCCCCACGGCCATCGCTGACACGATAGGTACCCGCGCTGTGCCAGGCCATTCGGATAAATAAGCCGCCATAATGGCCATAATCGGCGGGCCACCAGTCTTGCGACGTCGTCATCAAATTCGTCAGGTCGGCCTTCACCGCTGCAAGATCGAGGCTTTCAAAAGCCGCCGCATAATCGAAATTTGCCCCCATCGGATTTGATTGGGGTGCATTATCGCGAAGCGGATCAAGGTTGAGCCGATTTGGCCACCAAAATTCATTTGGCTTCGCTTGACCCGCCGTCATTGTACCGGGGTCGGTCTCTGCAGCCTGGAGCGGGCTCATGATGAGCACAAGCGCGGTTGTGGTTGCCAATAACGGCTTCAAAGCTGACTTCACGTTAGGTGTCATTTCCGGAAACTTCCTCTGTAATTTTAGACATTAACGCATACACATAGAATGGATCTGATCGTCAAAATATCATGGGTTTTTAAGACAATGGATAACCTTTACGTGTCCATGCTTTATTTGTAAAAACGATTGTTCCTATGTTTTCAATTGGTTTTGTCTATGAATTTTCGAGATCTCGAATATGTTGTTGCAATTGCTGAACAAAGGGGGTTCAGCGCCGCAGCCGTGCATTGCCACGTCAGCCAACCGACCTTAAGCGCACAGATCAGGAAGCTCGAAAACGAGCTCGGCTGCATTCTCTTTCAAAGGTCGAACAAGCGCGTCATTCCAACCGATGAAGGCTGGATGGTTATTGAACGTGCGAAGCGCATTCTCGCGGAGGTTGATGCGCTCAAGCATGATGCCCGGCGGGCGGGGGATCCGCTGGCGGGCCGCCTGAGGTTGGGCGCCTTTCCTACGTTGGCGAGTTATCTTTTTCCCAAACTTGTCGGCGAAATCATCAAATCGATGCCAAAGCTTCAGCTGATTCTGATCGAGGAGAAGACTGACGACCTGCTTATGAAGCTGCATGATGGCACGGTCGATGCCGCCTTTCTGGCGCTGCCAGTCGTCAGCGATCAACTGCACGTCGAACCCTTGTTTGAAGATCCTTTTTGGCTCGCCGTTGGGCCCGCTTCGCCACTCGTGTCATCTCAAAGTGTTTCGATTGATGACCTCGCCGCACTCAAGCTTTTGCTTTTGGAGGAAGGGCATTGCCTGCGTGCGCAAGCGCTTGAGCTTTGTAAACGGGCCGGAACGCAGGATGAAGCCGACTTTCGGGCGACCAGCCTTGAGACGCTGCGTATGATGGTGAAGGCCGGAACCGGGGTGACGCTTATACCGGAAATCGCGATCCAAAGGGATGACCCGGAGATACGGTATGTGCCGTTTGAGCTACCAGCACCTTCGCGCACGATCGGCCTCGTCTGGCGTCGCACAACCCACCGCGCGGCCCTGATGAAACGGTTAGTGGATTTGTCGGCGGCGCGCTGTGCAGGTGAGTCTCACGATGCCGCATTGCCTAAAAACGACTAAGTCCAACCCCGATAAACAAAGAACCTCTAGCACGATAAACGTTCGCCGCTTCCTGCGCTTGCTCATAAGGTGAATCTTGGTGTTCATGAGAATAAATCGACACTTAGCTCACCCTTACAAACGGCGTTAGATCGGGATCAACCGAACCGCCTAAAGAAAATGAGCGGATGTCTGCCCCAGGAAATAATTCATTTTCATATCAGAACGGTGCGCGCCAGCGGACATCCTTTCAGGTACTAAGCCCTGAAGGAATATGCTAACGCGATCATCACCATCTACTCATGTCAACGGGCTATCGCAGCCAAGCCAAGTGCGAGGATCCATGTCGTTTCAATTCAAAATGACCGCAGTCATCGTTGCCACTTTTCTTGCCGGGACGGCAATGGCGCAGGACTTCAGTAGTTTCGAGTATCGCAATCTTGGCCCCGCACGCGGTGGACGGGCGACCGCCGTTGCCGGATCGGTGGACGCCCCCGGCACATTTTATATGGGCGCCTCGGGTGCGGGTGTATGGAAAACATCGGACTACGGCCAAAGCTGGCAATCCGTATCCGATGGCGCAATCGGCTCACCATCCATAGGCGATATTGCCGTCGCCCAAAATGACGCGAACATCATCTATGTCGGCACCGGTTCAGACGGGCTCCGCAGCAACGTGATTCGCGGTGACGGCGTCTACAAGTCGATCAACGGCGGAAGGACTTGGGACCATATCGGGCTTAAGGAAACCGGCCATATCGGTGCCGTCGAAATCGACCCGCGCAACCACAATGTCGTGTGGGTGGCCGCGATTGGCCAGGCGTTTGAGGCCAACAAAGAGCGCGGTGTCTATAAAACCGAAAATGGCGGCGCGACCTGGACCAAGGTTCTCTATCACTCCGACACCGTTGGCTTTACCGACGTCGAACTTCTCCCCGGCAACCCCGACATCGCCTTCGCCAGCGCCTGGAAAGCCGAGCGTAAACCCTGGACGATCATCAGTGGCGGGACAGCCGACGAAGCCGGGATCTGGAAGACGGTAGATGGCGGCAAGAATTGGACGAAGCTGACGAACGGCCTTCCCGACGGGCTGGTCGGCAAAATCGATCTTGCCATCAGTCCAGCTGACTCGAGCATCATCTATGCGCTGGTCGAAGCACCGGAAGGGATGGGCGGGCTTTATAAGTCGACCGATCAAGGGGCGACCTTCAAGCTTGTCTCCGCCAAAAAGGATCTCGTCAATCGGCCCTTCTATTACACAAACGTCGATGTCGATCCGACCGATCCCAACATCGTCTATGTTATGGCAACCGGATATTGGAAGTCGACCGACGGGGGCGAGACCTGGGAACGGTTGCGCCCGCCGCACGGCGATAGCCATGATATGTGGATCCACCCCGAGAACCCCGACCATTTCGTGCAAGCCAATGACGGTGGCGCTGCGGTCACCTTTAACGGCGGCAAGACCTGGTCTTCGCAATTCAACCAGCCGACGGTTGAAGTCTATCAGGTGGAAGTGGACGATCAGTATCCCTATTGGGTCTATGCGGGTCAGCAGGACAATGGCACCACTATTTCCGTACCAAGCATGGCCCCGACGCCTGCGCAACATCGCTCTGCCTACCTGATGCATAGCGGCGGCTGCGAGACCGGGCCCGCTGTGCCGAAGCCCGGTGACCCAGATACTGTTTACGTCAATTGCAAAGGCCGCTTCGGCGTTTATGACAAGCGTACCGGGCAGGAAAAAGCTTATTATGTCGGCGCGTCCAACATGTATGGCCACAATCCGAAAGATCTGAAATATCGCTTCCAGAGGGTCGCGCCGATCCATGTGTCTCCGCACGACCCGAACACCGTCTATCACGCGTCGCAGTTCGTTCATCGCACAACCGATGAGGGGAAAAGCTGGACGACAATTTCGCCCGATCTCACCGCTTTCGAACCCGACAAACAGGTGATTTCAGGGGCGCCGATCACGCGCGATGTCACCGGTGAAGAAGTTTACAGCACGATCTATTCGCTGCGGGAATCGCCTGTTGAGAAGGGTGTGATCTGGACAGGAGCAAACGACGGACCCGTGTATGTGACGCGCGATAGCGGCGATACATGGACCAACGTGACACCGCCTGATCTACCACCCGGCGGACGTGTCGACGCGGTGGAGCCTTCGCCCCATGCGGCCAGCAAAGCCTATATCTCTGTCCTTCGCTATCAGCTTGGCGACTGGAAACCTTATATCTACCGAACGACAGATTTCGGCGCCACATGGAACCTGTTGACGGACGGCGCGAACGGGATCCCGATCGACGTGCCGACGCGTGTTGTCCGCGAAGACCCCGTGCGTGAGGGCCTTCTTTTTGCAGGCACCGACAAGGGCGTATTCGTCTCCTTTGACGATGGCGAGACCTGGACATCGTTCCAGCAGAACCTCCCGGTAACGCCTATCACGGATATCAAACTCCATCGCGGTGACCTGGTCCTTTCGACCATGGGGCGCGGTTTCTGGGTACTCGATGACATGACGGCGTTGCGCCAAAACCTAATCGATGAGCAGGGCAAAGGCCTCGCCCTCTTCAAGCCGAAACCGACACACCGCTATCGCGCATCCTTTCGGGATGGCGAAGGGGTCGTTTCCTATCCGCGTGCGTCGGTTGCCATCGACTATTTCATCCCCAACCTTGAACGCGAATCGGCTGAAGATACGCCCATGGTTCGCCTGGAAATCACCGGGCCCGGCGGTGACCTCGTGAACGCTTTTGAAAGCGTGGATAATAAGGACGAAAAGCCGCAAGAGGGCGCAACGTTAACGCGGAATATGAGTACCGAATTTGTGACTTATATCACCGACGAGAGATTGATCGCTGAGCCCGGCATGCATCGTTTCCATTGGTATATGAACCATCAGGGACCGTGGCACGCTCGCAAGGACAGGCGCTATCGCTTTGGGCCAATGGCTGCGCCGGGCGTCTACATGCTTAAGCTGACCTATGGGGACATGACGGTGAGCGAGCAGGTTGAGCTATTGGCCGATCCGCGCGTACTGCGGCGCGGCGTGACGCCGAACGATATGGCAGAGCAGGTTACACTGGTGCTTCAGGCACGCGATCTCCTCACCAAGGCGCGCCAATTAACGCGCGATCTGGAAACAGAAAAAGCAGAACTTGATGCTGCCGAAGTGCCGCTCAGCAATGCAGATGCAGCACGACTTGACGTTCTTGAAGATGCACTCAAGCGCCTGAAAACGAAGGAGGAAGGCTTCTACCAACAACCCAAATTAGCTGACCAGGTCAGCTATCTGTACCGGATGCTCGGCGGCGCAGATCAGGCACCGGGCCAAGACGCGCTAGATCGATTTCAGGAGTTGAGCGAACAGTTCAATGACGTCCTTTTAGAGATCCACGAAACCTCTGACGCCAGCAGTTTGTAAGACCGGGACTGAAATTCGAGGAACGAGCCCGCCCCCTCTTGCATTCGTGTCGATCCCGTTTAACGTTGCCGACAATGGGAACGTGCGTGGGAAAGAGGGAATAATGGGAACTGCCAAAGGTCTAGTAATGTCGAATATGGATTGCCATCGGCGGCGCTCGGTCTCGCTGTCCAGGATGGGCACCATCTTCGGCTTCAGTATGGCTCTTATTGCGACGAGCCTAACTGTCCAAGCGCAAGAGACAAACCAAGGTACGGTAACCGAAGCAGCGGCGGAAACAAATACCACCGCCCTTCGAACGCTTCAGCCGCGCCATGTCTTCGACATCGAATATGCGTCCGACCCGCAGATTTCGCCCGATGGCAGCCGCATTGTCTATGTGCGTCGCTCCAACGACATCATGACGGACCGGACCCGCAGCAACCTTTGGATCATCAACAGCGACGGTAGCGGCCACCGGCCAATCGCTTCAGGGCGGGCAGACTATTCACGCCCCCTATGGTCCCCTACCGGTGACCGGCTGGCCTATGTCTCCTCCGCCGAAGGCTCGCCGCAGATCTATGTCCGCTGGATGGATACCGGCGACACCGCACTTGTCACCAATCTGACCAGCCCACCCCGCGCACTCAGCTGGTCGCCCGATGGCAAGACTATCGCCTTTGTGATGAATGTGCCCAAGGAGACAAAGTCCTTTGCCAAACTCGGCGTAAAGAAACCGAAGGGGGCGAACTGGTCAGCGCCCTTCAAAGTGATCGAGGAAGCCCGTTTCCGCCGCGACGGTCAGGGGTTTTATGATCCCCGCCATGCGCACATCTTTGTGGTTCCCGCCGATGGCGGCTCACCGCGCCAGCTCACGGCGGGAGATTTCGACCATGGCGGCCCCTTGAGCTGGGCAAACGATAGTCAGCAGATTCTCTTTGCCGCGAACCGCCATGAAGGATGGGAACTGGAAACTGTTGAAGCCGATATCTTCTCGATTTCCATGGACGGTGAGCTCACGCAGCTGACCGACTTGCCCGGCGTCGAATCCAATCCGGTTATGTCACCTGACGGCAAGACCATTGCCTATCTGCGCGCCGAAAACAAAGGGCTTGCCTATCGCCTCGCGGATCTCGTGGTGATGCCACTCGACGGCGGCGAGGCCCGCACGCTCTCGAGCGCGTTCCCGCTCGATATCGATGCGGCAACCTGGGCGGGCGATGGGGGCTCGCTCTTCATCCAATTCGACTCCCGCGGAGCCCGAAAAGTCGCTCGGATGGGTCTTGATGGTGAGGTTGACATTCTCGTCTCCGACGTGGGCGGCACCAGCACGGGGCGCCCCTATTTGAGCGGCGATCATTCCGCGACACCGGACGGAACAATCGCCTATACCAGGGGCAGCGCGGACCGGCCAGCGGACCTCGCTATCTTCGGCGATGGCGAAACGCGAACACTGACTTCCCTCAATGAGGATGTATTGGGTCACCTGAGTTTGGGTGAGGTGAATGAAGTGCTCTACACATCCTCGGTTGGCAAACAATTGATTCAGGGCTGGTATATCACCCCGCCTGACTTTGATCCTGCCAAGACATACCCCCTCCTGCTCGAAATCCATGGCGGCCCGCATCTCGCCTACGGGCCGAACTTTTCGCTGGAACTCCAGCGCTATGCGGCGGAAGGCTATGTGGTTTTCTATGATAACCACCGCGGTTCATCGTCCTATGGGCTCGATTTCGGGCTTCTGCTTCAGAACAAATATCCGAGCGAAGACGATTTCGCCGACCATATGTCGGGCGTTGACGCGATGATCGCCAAGGGCTTCATCGACCCTGACCGGCTCTTCATCGCTGGCGGGTCCGCCGGCGGTGTCTCAACCGCCTATGCTGTCGGGCTGACAAGCCGGTTCAAGGCAGCCGTCGCGGCAAAACCAATCATCAACTGGACGTCGAAACCCTTAACAGCGGACAGCTATATTTACCAGGTCCGCCATCAGTTTCCCGGGCTTCCCTGGGAAGCCTTCGAGCATTACTGGCAGCGCTCGCCCCTGTCGTTGGTGGGCAATGTAACCACACCGACAATGCTGATGACGGGGGAAGAAGATTACCGCACCCCGATCACTGAATCCGAGCAGTTTTATCAGGCGCTGACGCTTCGCGGCATCCCCACCGCACTGGTGCGCATTCCAGGTTCCGGCCATGGGATTGCCGGGCGACCTTCGAGGTTGATCGGCAAGGTCGAACATACGCTCGCGTGGTTCAAGCGGTATGATCCGGCCAAGCAGGCCGTCGATGATACCTCACCCGAAGTCGAGGAATAGATAATCATCGCCGCGGCCTTTCGCCAACCGACGACTTTATGGCACGAACTCGCAGCCTAACGCTTGAGGCATGGCTCTCGTTCGTTCTTTCGCTAAGCCCTTGCACCCACACCCAACGATGGGCGTAGTCTTCCGTGGGAGGATTATCAGGAAGCCGGTCAAAGCCCGTGCGGGCCGGACATATCTCATTGCGGCGGTTCCATTCAGGTCCAGCCGACCTTTGACAGAGACCTGCTGGCAAGGTGACCTACCTAGCCACGCACTTTGGGCTTCTCCCCGGTTTAGTGGACGGTTTTGGGACCTTGCAGACATTTGTTGCAAGTGCGAACTCAGATTAGGTTGCGGCATCAGAAAACTGTTTGCGAAGACGTTTTCCAAAATTGTTTGCACAAATGCCGATCACTGCACCACAGAACCCTGAAAATAGACCCACCATTCCGCAGAATTTTCCTGCGTCCGCAAAGCTTATGTGGCCCGCTTGAGCAGACGTCAGTATGGCCGTCAGTGCAGCAATTAAACCCAAGACAATTCCGCCGAAACCAAATGCAACACCTAACTTAAATCCCTTAGGCAGTTGTATTTTTGCTAGGTCTATTGCTGCCCTATCAAGCGCCGCCGCGAGCGCTTTTAAGGTATCTACAGAAGCAGGCTCGCCGTTTTCCACTCATTGCACTGTTCGCTCGCTCAACCCAGCAGCTTCAGCCAACTCGTCTTGCGACCACAATCGCTTTTGACGAGCTTGCTTTATCTTCTGTGAATCAACTTCAAATGACATGTTCATCTCCTCTAACTTCTTCACTCAAACAATCATGGATGAAGAATTTGGACAACGACAGTTGGACGACTTGAAGCCGACAAATGGCAGGAATGGTCTGATTTTGTTGAAAAAGTCGATTTTGGTTCGGCGTCTTGGGGGCTGATGCCACGCGCTGAACGTGGTTACCTTCGGTCATGCTGCCGGTTCTGATGGCGTTGGTGGGATCAGCTTTGCCA
>JBCDDR010000036.1:0-16230 GCA_039180205.1 Pseudomonadota bacterium
CGCCGATCGAACGTGCCTGCGACATGGTTCGCGCCGGGAAGTCGACGCTTCGGGCAATCGCGTGTGAAAAGCCGCTGGGACGATCCGGGGATGAAGCCGCAGCCAGTATCGGACCGCGGGTCACCGGCCACCGATGTCGAGGCCGACATCCGGATGCGATTTGAGTGGGCGGTTTCGCGCTTCGATACCTCGATCGCGCTCAGCTGGCGGGATACCGATCCCGACTATAAACTGGAGATTGACCTTAAACTTGCGAGCGGCGAACGCGCGCGGTGGACGAGCCACGATCCGCAGGCTGTCATCGAAACCGCCGCCTTCGGTCAACGCAGCTCAATAGCGCTTCCACCCGACAAACTTGGTGCCATCTCACCAGTCGACCCGCTCTCCGTTTTTGGATACGTCGGTCAGGCTCGGGCCGTCGTCGACACCCTGCGCACCGGCCGGCCGTTTCCGTTGGACTTTGCCCACGGCGGACGGATTGCGGCGTTGACGGATAAACTCTATGCCGTCGCGACGAGACAGAGCCAATAGCACAACTGTCCCAACCTGACGCAATCATTTTCGGTGAAACCGAATTTTGTCCCTTCTTGATACAGTCCAATCCGACGGTTTGAGAAAGAAAAGCCTTTTTTCAATGCCTTACGGAAATCGGCGTACTTGGCACGCCTGTTGCTGCGTTTTCACAAACCAATACTTACGAAGGAGAAAACCGGATGGAACAGGCAACCAAAATACTCTCTCAGATAATCGGCCGAACTAAAATCGTGGCGGTCGCAGCCGCAGCGCTCATGTCTTTCACCAGTGCGGCGCAGGCGATAACAACCACGGTCGTGATTGATTTCGATGATATAACGGCCCCCGATTTATTTGGCGATCAAACCACTCAACTCACCGACGAGTTTGCCGACCTTGGCATTCTCTTTTCGCCGGACGGTGTCATCGAAGACGCCAACGAGGTCTTGAACGACAGTAGTTTCACCACACCGTCGGAAAGTACGTCCCCCAACCTGCTGGCATCATCATTTGGAAATCTGATTTCTGCTGTATTCACTGTTCCAGTGTTCGAGGTCGGCGCGCTCATTGGAATTTCGGGCGGATCGGACATGCTCACGATCTTCGATGATCTCGGCGGCGTGTTGGGGAACATCGTTGGCGACGACACCTTCGTCTCGCTCACTTCGGCGACACCGATCGCGAGCTTTACAGTTGCCGGAACGGCAAGCGATACCGCCGCAATCGACAATCTGACTTTCGAGGTCGGCGCCATCGACGTTCCGGCTCCAGGCGCGCTTGCACTGCTCGGGCTCGGCATTGCCGCGGTGGGTGTGGGCCGTCGCTCGCACAAACCCCTCGATCTCGCAGCTGCCTAGCTCACTCGAATAGCCCCTATCTCCGGAAAGCGTAGGGAGCCAGCGGAGGCTCCCTGCGCTTTTTTGCCATGTTAAGGGTAAGTCGATTGCTGCTTTGATGCGCCGCCTATATGTTCCGGTTTCAGGCTGACGTGGCAGGGGCGGAGTAACGGAACGTGGCGGATATTTCTGAAATTGGCGCGCTTTACGCCTATGACATCAGGAAAACAGGGCCAGCCCGCAGCCTGGATGCGGCGGCGCTCGACACAGACCTGCCCGAAGATGTCAGCTATCGCTGGGTTCACCTTGATCTCGATCATCCCGCGACCCGCGGGTGGATTGCCGATCATACCGATGATTTCGTTGCACAGGCGCTCACCTGGGAAGATACACGCCCGCGGCTCAACCCGCACAATGGCGGCTTTCTTCTCAACCTGCGCGGGGTCAATCTCAATCCGAATTCCGATCCCGAAGACATGGTCTCGGTGCGGCTTTGGGTGACCGAGCGGCTCGTCATCTCAGTGCGCCGACGGCGGCTGATGGCGGTGGTTGCCATGCGCGAGGCGATCGAAGGTGACAATCCGCCCGCGACGCCCGGCGCATTTTTGACGTTACTTTCCTCTGGTTTGATCGAACGGATGGACCCTGTCATCCGCGCGCTTGATGAGCAGGTTGATGGGCTTGAAGAAACCAGTTTGAGCGAACCCCATGGCATCCGCGCAGAACTTGCCGACCTGCGCCGTACGACCGTTGTGCTGCGCCGCTATATCGGCCCCCAGCGCGAGGCGCTTGCCGCTCTCGCCGGGCGTACCGACAAGCAATTTTCCGAAAGTGAACGGCTGACGCTTCGCGAAACGCTCGACCGGATCACGCGGTTGCTCGAAGATATGGACGCGATCCGCGAACGATGCGGCGTGCTCAATGATCAGCTGACCGACCTGCGCGCCGAAGAAATGAACCGCACGATGTTGTTCCTCTCGGTCATCTCGGCGATTTTTTTGCCTTTGGGGTTTCTCACAGGGCTGTTGGGCGTCAACGTCGGCGGGATTCCCGGCACCGACAATGCCTGGGCTTTCACCTATTTCTGCGGTGCGCTCATCATTCTTACGCTCGCGTTGGTTCTATGGTTTCGCCATAAGCGCTGGTTGTAACGGCATTTTCATCGCTGAACCCTGTGCGCGCCGGCAGGCGGACCGCGGTCCCGTAGGCGAGCATTTCAAAGGAAAGCCCCCCACGCTGTCCAAACCGCATACCGGTCGTTAAGAAGCGAATGTTGTAAACCGCGTCGATCCCTTTCTGGTGGGCCTCTTCGGCAAGCCGCATCATCACTTCGCGCCGGCCGCGGTTGATCGTGTCCTCATAGATTTTGATCCGCCCCCCAAACAGCTTTTTGAGGTTCGCAAGAAATGTCCGACTGAGTGAATGGGACAACACAACGCTGGCGAGCATCAGGTGAGCTGACGCGGCCTCCAATGGCGGCGCCATGTGCGTGAGATGGATGTGCCGATATTTCGCTTCGCGTTCGGCAAGGTTCTTTTCATGGCGTTTGACAAGCCATAAGGCCAGTGCCCAAATCGAGAGACCGAACAAAATGCTTTGTCCGAAGAAAATCACAAATCCCGGGACATCCTGCGGCACATACCAATCTGCTATCCAGCTCATCCAGCCCGGATAATTCGATCTCGCCATAGCTTAGGACTTCGTAACTGGGGACAGCTTTACAGCGGTCCCATAGGCGAGGATTTCGGCTGCACCAGAGCTTATCGCTGCGGTGCCGAGGCGAATATTCACCACGCCGTCGGCGCCAAGCATCCTGGCCTCGGACTTCAATCTTTCGATCGCTTCCGCCCGTGCTTCTGACATCAAGGACGTATAGGATCCAAGTTCTCCACCGATGATGTTTTTCAGTGCAGCCGTGATATCGCGGCCCACATGTTTTGCGCGGACTGTGGTGCCTTGAACCAGGCCCAGCGAAGTTTCAATCGTATAACCCGGTACGGTTTCCGTATTGGTCAGTATCATCTCAAGCTTTCCTAACCCTCATCGTTCCCACCCCTGCGCGGGGCATATGGTGTTTTATGCGCTTTGCGAATACCGCCCCACCCTGCGGTGGCGTGAAACCACACGGCGAAGTGAGCCCGTGCGACCGCTTTGTGCAAGGCGGGTATAGCAAAGAAGTCTTAACCTTAAGTCATTACAGGGTCGGATCCCGCGTAAATCAAGAGGGCTTATGGTTCGGCGTGCGCCGCCATTCCGCCCACACCCAGAATGCAAGCTTACCCTCTGAGTAAGGCCCTGTTTCATGACCCTTCTCCGTCATTTCGTTACCGGAAGCTCCCTATTTCTTTTGCTCATGCCTAGCGTCGCTTTCGCCGACCTCATGGAAGAGCTTGTTGGCACCTTGTTTGATGAAGCAAGGATCGTGGCCAACGGTCGTTTACGGTATGAATTCGCTGATCAGGACAGCTTTCCCAATAACGCAAACGCTCTCACCTTCCGCGGGCGATTCGGGTTTGAAACCGGGGCGCTACATGATTTCAAATTGCTGGCAGAGGGTGACTTTACCCGCGATCTGGGCGTTGATGACTTTAACAGCACCACCAATGGGCTAATTACATTCCCGGTTGTCGCAGATCCGAATTCAGAGCGGCTCAACCGGCTTCAGCTCAAATATGAGGGCCTCCCCGATACGGTGATTGTCGGCGGGCGTCAGCGTATCAAGCTCGACGATGATCGCTTTATCGGGAATGTCGGCTTCCGCCAGAATGAACAGACTTATGATGCGATCCGGGTGACAAACACCTCGATCGAGAACCTCACGCTCGACTATAGCTATTTCTGGCAGGTCAATCGGATTTTCGGGAGCGAGAGCCCCATTGGCGAGGGTGATGCGGATACCCATCTTATCCACGCAAGCTACAAAACGCCTTTCGGGACGGCAATCGGTTATGCCTATCTCATCGATATCAACGACCTGGTTGGCCAGTCAAACCAGACCTTCGGCGGGCGATTTGAGGGCGGGTATGACTTCTCCGAAGACTGGGGGCTCGTTTACGCTGCAGAATATGCACGTCAGAGTGACTTTGGTAGTGCGCCAGGAGAGTTCGCGAACAACTTCTTCCGCGGGATGGCCGGACTAAGGTGGAAGCAATTCACCATCAAGGGCGCTACCGAAATCCTCGCAGGCGATGGCACACAGGGCTTTATCACGCCGCTTGCCACGCTTCATAAATTCAATGGTTTCGCCGACCTCTTTTTGGTCACGCCGGCAGGTGGCCTCGAAGACATCTACGGCCAGATTTCCTACAAGCGGGCAAAGGTTCCGGTATTGGGCAGTCTATTCGCCTCGGTCTGGTATCACAGCTTTCATAGCGAGTTGACGGGCGCGGACTTGGGCGAGGAAGTCGATTTCGTGGTCTCCGCCAAACCCTTCAAACATGTTGAGTTTCGCTTCAAATATGCTGACTTTTTCGGCGCTCCGACATTGCCCGATACCCGCCGTATTTTTCTGACGGTAAACTTCAGCTATTAGGGCCAGGACCCTATGTCACCGACTCAAAAAATCGCCCAGCTGAACATGCCAACTGAGCGATGTATTTTGACGTCCGGTCAAATGAACGGAAGCGGGCGGTAAGAATCTAATTAAATGTCGCCATCGGGCATCCAGTCTGTCTGACCGCGTCCAAAGCTTGCTCATCGAGCTTCGCCACTTTTTTTGCCGCTTTCTTTTGGGACATTTTTCTGCCCAAGCCAAACATTTTCCCCATTTCAACGACATCGTTGGCAACAGCCGTACTTCTGTCCAGATTTCGAGAGGCTTTGTTCAGCCCTCTGCTATTACTCCCGGTAATGTTACGGTTGATACGGTTCATCCGGTCCAACGTGTCATCGCTATCGTTCGACATTGTCTGAATTTTTGACATCGAAAAGTTTTCCGGATTCTTCGTTTTACTTAGTATCTTTGTGAGTTCTTGTTCGTAATTCACCCGAATATTCTGACAAATCGGATCATCGGCTTTTTTCGTAGCTGCTTTATCGATCTCGATAGCCATTGCCTCGAATGAGGACTCAGTTCGCACGTTATTATTTTGCTTTAGTAACGGATTACTTTCTGCCAAGGCAGAAGAACTAAAAATTGCAAATACCGCAAAAGATACACAAGATGAGAAAGTAATTAGTTTTGATTTCATTTCAGAGCCCCCACATGATTCAGTAATATCGAAATATTTCAAAAATTTACTTGAATCAAGAATAATTTTTCCAGGGTGGCTTTCAAAATGTCCAGGAACGCACCCGCCACCCATGAAAATTTTTTGCATCGGAGCTGATCTGGACCAACGTCGCGACTGTACCTTTCAGACCACCGGCGGGCGTGGACAAGCATCAGAATATGTGATTCCGCCGATGGTTTCACCGAAGAATATAAAAAGTGCACGCGAGCATAGTTACGCTGATATAGTGTCAGGCAGGTAGCAATGCGGGCACGAAGGATACATGGTAAGCTCAGGAAGGTTCAACGACAGCCAGATCGCAATGTCTTTGCAGGAGATTGTGCAGGTCCTAAGATCAGGGGATCTGCAGTCCGGTGAGGCAAGGCTGAATGATTGGCGTCCCCGATATCCGGCTTGATCGTCAATTGCGTCCTTGTAAGGAAATTATACCCAAGCCGGGGATGTTGGCCTTGTTTCCTTCATTCAGCTGGCATGGAACCGTGCCCTTTGAGGCGCACAATCCGCGTATGACCGTGGCATTCGACGTTGTCCCCACGTAAACGCCCTCGGATACGTGCCCTATCGCAGTCGTTCGAGACGAGTAGCAATAGGGCACTTAAACCAACGCTAAGTCGTGACGTGAATTATTTCACGAATTTCAACGCGCCATGATCATCGACGTGGTCGCCATGGACAAAATGCAAACGGCCACCATCAACAAAGTCGAAGTGATCACCATGCTGGACTTTCTGATGCTCTTTATCCTTGGCGTCATGAACATGCTTGTGATCGGCCACCTGGGAAACGATTTCCTCCGCGACGGGATTTGCCTCGCTCACGGGGAGGACATGCTCATCCACATGATCGCCGTGCAGGTTATGGAGATGACCGTCGTGCAGATGATCGACATGGCCATCATGATTAATGGCGATATGTCCATCACCCGCTGAATGAACTCCGGTATGGTCACTATGGATGACCTCATGAGCGAACGCCGTCGTACTGATGAGCGTCGATGCCAAAATGATTGCTAAGCGCATTATTCGTTATCCTTAAATTTTTTCGTCTCACGGCCATAGACCATTTTTGAACACTCTATGACGCTTTTGTTAAATGGAGCCTGGTCAGTTTCCTCCAATTCACGTTGGCGTGCGCGCCGCGTTTGTTTGCCGTGAGATTGTAGGAGTGGTCTCGCGCATCATTGTGCTTACCAATGGGTATAAAAGGGCAAATAAATACATACACTTAGCTATTTCATTTAACGAAGTGTGGCCGGTATCCCATGATCACAAAATAATGAGTCGAAATAATATAACATTAAGCATAGGGTCCTTTCGTCAGTAGGGAGATGACGATCATGAACATATCCGCGCGGAGTTTCCGGCTCATTATTGGTGCGTCGACCGCACTTTCCACAAGTCTGCTTTGCGCTGCCGCTTTGGCAGATGACACAGGAGAGTCCGAAGGGCCTGACGTTGAAGAGCTGGTCATTCTATCCGCGCCGCTGGGCACGAGCTTGAGTGAGGCCACGACAGGTACGACGATTCTCGGGCGGGATAGTATCCTTGATCAACTGGACGGGCAGATTGGGCAGACGTTACTTAATCAGCCTGGCATTTCCGCATCTTCCTTTGGTCCCGGTGCGTCGCGGCCCATTATTCGCGGGCTTGGCGGGGACCGAACACGTATCCTGATCAATGGATTAGGGACGTTTGACGTGTCAACGACCAGCCCCGACCATCCGGTGGCGATTGATACGTCGAACGCTGTGCGCGTTGAGATTATTCGTGGACCAGGCGCATTACAGTTTGGCCCCAATGGTATCGGCGGTGTCATCAACGTGTTTGATGGCCGCATTCCGCTTGAGAAACCAGAAGGCGGCTATGATTTAGACCTGATCGGCTCCTTCTCGACTGTTGATGAGGGCTTTCAGATTTCTGGCCGTACCGATATCGCCGTGACCAAAAACTTTATCGTACATTTTGATGGGAACTTCCGCGACAGCCAAGATATCGAAATTGATGGCTTTGCCTCTGTTGACCCTGGACCTGATGATGAATTCGGCGTTGTGCCCAACACGTTTACTGAGACGGTATCGGCCTCCGCAGGCGGGACCTATTTCTTCGATTGGGGCTTCATCGGCGCCTCATTCAACTATCAGGACGGTGTGTTCGGGATCCCCCCGGGGCTCGAACCCGATGTTCCGGAGGATGGCATTCCGTTGGATTTTGGTGAAGATGAAGAAGGCGAAGAGGAAGAGGAGGAAGAAGGTCCCGTCGGGATTGATTTCGATCAGATCAGGTTTGATCTGATTGGTGAAGTGAATGCGGACTTTCTGATTTTCGAAACCGCCAAACTGAAATTCGGCTACGGCGACTATGAACATGTCGAGTTTGAGGTGGAGTCCGGCGAAGGCGAGACCTTCTTTTTCAATAATGAATATGAGCTCGGCACACAGGTCATCCAGAAACCAGTCGATAACTTTCTCGGCGGCACATTGCGGGGGGCGTTTGGTGCTAACTTCCGCAATCGGGATTTCGCAGCGCTGGGCCCGGAGGAATTCGTTCCTGAAAATACCCAATTTCAATTCGGGTTCTCGGTGTTTCAACAGCTCGATCTCGAGCCATTATTGTTTGAGTTTGCGGCGCGCTATGACCGTCAGCGCAGCGAGACCGACGATCTTCTTTTCACCGGCGAAGCGTTTGAGACCAACTTCAACACCTATTCGCTGTCGGGAAGCGCGCATTATCATTTCCAGGATCGCTATGTCCTGACCCTCAACCTGAGCCGGACCGAACGCGCGCCAAATCCGGAGGAATTGTTTTCATTCGGGCCTCAGGAATCGACCCAGAACTTTACGATCGGCGACGCTGGCCTTGATAGCGAAAAAGCGTTTAATGCGGAGATCGGGTTCAAAAAGACGCTCGGACGTGGCCAGTTTGATGTGAACCTGTTCTACAACAATTTTGATGGTTTCATCGCCTTCACCCCGACGGGTGAAGTTGGTGACGGACTGCCTGTATTTGCCTTCGTACAGGAAGACGCCTTCTTCTTTGGTGTCGAGTTTGGTGCGGACTTCACGGTCTTTGAACGCGAGCAGGATAAGTTCACACTCGATGCCGTCGTCGATTATGTGATTGCGGAAGAAACCGAAGGGGATGAAAACGATCCGCTGCCCTTTATTCCGCCGCTGCGCGCCGCGTTTGGGGGGACGTATGAACGCGACTATTTCACGCTGAACGCGCAGGTGCAGTTTGTTGACGATCAGTTCCGCACAGCCGCCTTTGAGGATCCGACAGACGGCTATATTTTCTTCAACGCCGGATTGACGTTTCGTCCTTTCAAGCGTGAGCGCAACATCGCCATACAGGTGAGAGGACGCAATTTGACGAACAGCCTCGCCCGGGTTTCAACCTCGATCCTGAATGAGATTTCCGCACTTCCCGGACGCGATGTTCGGATTTCACTGCGCGTCGGTTTCTGAAGACTGGTAACCGCGATCTTCGGACGGCGAGGCTATGACCCTGGCGCTATTTACGAGGGTTGCCAGGGATCAGGTGATGCTGGAGACGGCGTGTTCAGGCAGAGCAACAAACGCGTGTCGTTTGTTCCAGCGATCGCAGGAGACCTGTGAACGATGCCATCACCGGCGCAAGCCAGTTTCCCTTTGAAGAACGCAACCTCGAAGGGCTGCATTGTTTCGATTGGCCCTGCATAATCGCGTTGCTCGTGCAATGCACGGTCGGCATTCGCGGGCCGAACCCATTCTGTCGCAGGGCCGAAATAGGTCGTAATCAACCTCAAGTCGACGCTATCGCGATGGAATTTCCAGCAGGCACCATCGAATACAAATTCCAAGCGCACATCGACGAGGTCTGAAGCGGCAACCTTACCGAATTCAGCCGCCAGGTCGGTTATATCGGCAATAAAATCCGCGCGCATTTTGGATTTTGATATGCCCCACCGGTCCAATAGAGGCTCAATCGCTTTGGCGGTGTCAGTGGGGTGGATGAGCACCCTGATACGCGGGTCTTCGACTTCATCAAATTGACCAACCCAGCCACCGAAATCGAGATCAAGCTCGCGACGCCAAACGACCATCTGAACGCCAGGCCTCTTAATCTGGGCAAGGCCGCCTAAGGTGTCAGCAATCTGCACAGGTGATCCGGCGGGTGAGGATGCCACATCGACGTAATCGTGCGTGGTTCCATCGAATACATCACGATGTTCACCCAGATGGTCGGGCATGTTTCGCATCACTTTCGCATCCATTCTCGTATTCCTGATCGTGTTTCGTCAGTATGTTTGAGCAAGGCGGGCATGCAGATGTATCTTTGCAATCAAACGGCCGAAACCGACGCAAGCCACCCGAAATTCGGTGCGTTTCGTTTCATACCGATCTCTCCATGGCCCTTTTCTGGCCCCAGAAAAACCCGAAACAAATCTTCATATAACGTATCTGTCAGAACTCACGGCGTTATATAGCTCACGCCGATCATGTTACAAAATTTCGTTCACAGTGGCGACTTCGTTTGGTAAGCCCAATCGTCGATGAGTTTTTTCAGGCGCACTGATCAGCAAAAAAAATCAAGCAAACCGCTGGAGGCGTTGATTGATGAAATGGCCACTGGCGAGGACAACGACACCAATGATTGTGATTGCCCGCTCACCGGCTTCGGTCCACCACGGTAGTAATGCTGACGTCATCAACAAGAGGCCCAATCCGCCAATAATACTCGGTCGGACGCCCCCATGAGACCGCAAGCCGCTTACGAAAGCAGTCACGCTCACGGGTATCGCGATCGCAAGCAACAGGGCATGACCCCAAACACCTTCGACGGTAGATCCAGCGAGCGCGGGCAGCGCCACCACGACTAAGGGCATAAGGAGGCAATGAACGATGCAAAGACCGGACAAACCAATGCCAATGGCGTCGAGTTTTTTTTGCATACGAAGCTCCGATATTCGTCTCATCCTCATGAGTGTTATATTATAACACCCAGGGGTGCAATCCCTGACGGTGCGTTTTTGAAATCATGTTTTGAAGTTGAAGAGGTGTTCAATAAATGTCGTCAAAGCAACAACCACTCCTTCTGAAGCCTTCCTTTCGCGTCTCCATCATCGCCAGTTGTCTGGCGTTCGGTGGAAGCCATCTCGTGCATGCGGACGAAACACCTGAAGAGCGCCGCCAGCATGCCGCGCATGTGCATGATCTTGCGCAGCTGAGCCTCGTGAGCGATGGCAATCGCCTTCGTATCGAACTTGAGGGCGCCGCCGCGGGATTTTTGGGGTTTGAGCATGCGCCGACAAATACGCGCGAGGAAAAAGCCATTGCGGATCTCAACACGCGGCTGCGTAACATAAATAGCCTTTTCGAGCTGGATGCCGCCGCTAAATGTACCCTCGGCGAGGTTTCAACCGAACTCCCTGAAGCCAAACATGGAGACCACGCGGAGCATGATCACGAAGAGGGCCATGAACATGAAGACGGCCATGAACATGAAGACGGGGAGCATGATCATGGCTCTGAACCGCATGACGACGAGCACATCGACATTCACGCCCACTACGACTTTACCTGTGGGTCTATCAATTCCCTCGGGTTCATCACTGTAAACCTGTTTGATCATTTTCCGGCGTTCGAAACTGTCGAAACGATTTACCTTCTCGAAGCCCGCCAATCAGCTGAGACCTTGAGCGCCTCGCGGCGGCGTTTGCGACTTCGTTGAGTTTGCCTTGACCGATCGTGACCACGCCATTGCGCTCAAAAACCTGTCCTTCCAATGGGGGAAGGGAGCGCCCGTGATTGATATCGAGGCGCTCACCATCGCCGCCGGGGAACGTGCGTTTATCTATGGGCCGAGCGGATGCGGGAAAAGCACGCTGTTATCTCTGATTGCCGGAATACTTTCCCCGACATCGGGATATATTGGTGTGATGGGTGAGGCCCTTTCTGACATGTCCCCCGGAGCGCGCGACCGGTTTCGCGCCGAACATCTTGGCGTCATTTTTCAAACCTTCAATCTGCTGCCGTTTCTATCGATTATCGATAATGTGCGGCTCGGCTATAGCTTCGCGAAAGAGCGACGCGCGAAACTCGTTGGTCAAGGTGATGGCGGGGCATCAGAGATTGGTGAATTGCTATCGAAGCTCGGCCTGCCCGCCGATACACACAACCGCCCGGTGCGGGCTTTGAGCATTGGTCAGCAGCAACGCGTTGCTGTCGCGCGCGCACTGATCGGCAGCCCGGCACTGGTGATTGCCGATGAACCGACATCAGCACTCGACAGCCATGCGCGCGACCGTTTTCTCGACCTCCTGTTGCGCCAATGCGATGCCGCTGGGAGCACCCTCTTGTTTGTCAGCCATGACAATAGTCTGGCCGCCCATTTCGATCGTTCGATTGACCTCGCCCACGCAAATCGCGCCTCCATGAATGACGAGGAGGTCGTATGAGTGTCCCCGCAACGCTCTTCAATATCGCCGCGCGAAGCCTTTGGAATCGGCGCACGACAGCGGCGCTCACTGTCCTTGCGATTGCGATGAGCATCACGCTCTTCATGGGTGTTGAGCAATTGCGAAAAAGCGCACGGGCCAGCTTTGAGGCAACGCTTTCGGGAACTGATCTTTTGATTGGTGCACGCAGCGGAGACATCAACCTGTTGCTTTACGCGGTCTTCCGGCTCGGCAATCCGACCAATAACATGAGCTGGGAGAGTTATCAGACCATCGCAAACCGCCGGGAGGTTGCATGGACGATCCCAATCTCGCTTGGCGATTCTGTCCGCGGCTTTCGTGTCATTGGCACAACGGGCGCTTATTTCGAACACTATCGTTTTGGCGACAAGCGGCCACTCACCTTTGCCGAGGGCGAGCCGTTTGATGGCGTTTTTGATGCTGTGATTGGGGCTGAGGCCGCCAAAGGTCTCAATCTGTCGGTGGGTGATACCATCATCTTATCGCACGGCATTGGCGATACGAGTTTTATTCAGCATGATAACGAACCGTTTCGCGTGGTTGGTATTTTGAAACCGACCGGAACGCCGGTTGATCGCGCGGTTCACGTCAGTCTCGCAGGTCTGGAAGCGGTCCACCAACCAACGACGCCTGGCTTTGGTGGCAAACCGCCGGACAATGCAAATCAGCAGGTTTTTGAGCCCAAGACCATCACGGCGGCGCTGGTGGGTATGAAATCTCGAATATTGACGCTGAAGTTACAGCGCCAAATCAACAGCTACCCCGGAGAGGCGTTGTCCGCTGTGATCCCGGGGGTGGCGCTTGCGCAGCTATGGCAGGTTGTGGGCTCGGTCGAAACGGTCCTGCGGGTGATCGCCGGGTTTGTGATCCTGACCGGTTTGGTGGGGATGCTCACCAACATTCTGACCAGCCTGAATGAGCGGCGGCGTGAGATGGCCCTTTTAAGAGCGGTTGGTGCGCGCCGTCCGGCGGTTTTTTCTCTCTTGGTCCTTGAGGCGGGCCTGTTGGCGGGGCTCGGTTCGTTGATCGGTACAGTGTTTGTCTATGTGGGTTTTCTATTGTCCGCACCCTGGATCGAGACTAGGTACGGAATCTTATTGTCCCCCAGCCCGCCCGGACAAGACGATGGATTGATCGTTGGGGCGGTGATGTTCATTGCCCTCGCCCTTGGCATGATCCCTGCATGGGCGGCCTATCGACGGTCTTTGGCGGACGGGTTATCAGTTCAAACATAAAAGCGGAATGATTATGCGTATCCTGTTTTCTTTATTCACGATCTTGCTGTTCTTGGGGACGGCGGCTGCGGACGACACGACCTACCGTACCCTTCAGTGGCAGGCCCTGATGCCCGAAGGCGAGTGGGAACGCGTTCAAGAGGAAATGCGGCTCTTTTTTGAAAACCAGAACGGCGCGGCCATTGCCGAGGGGAGCTCGCTTGATGAGGCGCGCCAATTCGGATCTTACCGGGTGGTGGAAGCTCTGAACGACCAGAAAGTACGCCTGCCCGGGTTTATCGTTCCTCTGGAATACACTGCCGACCGAATGGTCTCTGAGTTCCTGCTGGTACCTTACTTCGGGGCGTGCCTGCATTCGCCGCCCCCACCACCCAATCAGATCGTGTTTGTAGACGCTGCTGAACCAATCGTGCTTGAAAGCCTGTGGAAGCCGATCTGGACGCAAGGGACACTCGTCACCGAGAAAAAACTCAATGGCCTCGGAGATGCCGCATATACGCTGCGCCTTGAAGGCTGGGAACTATACGAGCCGGATCGATAGGTTGCTGCTGCGCGCCAAATCGACAGGTCATGGCATCTGTCTCTCGCTTGTGATTTGCCGAGAGCACAGGTTTTGGAACACTCTTTATCCAGGTTAGTCGATAAACGGTGTAGCCAAACAAGCGTGACTATTGATCATTCAAGCAAAGCTGGCGGGGTTCGAATACGGGCGATGACGAGAAGTAGTTTTTCGAGATTTATTCACGCGAGTTTCCTCGCAATCTTGATTTCATGGCTAATACCAGCGGTCCTTTCGGCTGAGGAAGCGCCTGTTTCCGACCCGATCACGCTGACATTTTCCGCTCATGATGCAAGTTCACCAATACGAGTTGACCATGGTACGTGGAGCCAGTTTCTCTCTAAGACCGTTGTCTATGCGGGATATTCGACCGAGCGGCTGGGCCGGGGAAAAAAGCGGCGGTGGATCGATAGCAAGTTCGAATATGGAAACGATCAGCCGTCGCGGTATGAGAACAACCGCGTCGCCATAGGTAACTTCACAAAAGACCATCATGCCGCTGTTCGCGTCTATCGACGTTTTTTGCAAGGTGTGCCGGAAACAGTTCCGTTATCGGCGCTGACCCGCGAGGAGCAGCTCGCCTATTGGCTCAATCTCTACAACGCCCGGGTGATGGAACTCGTGACGGCGCACTATCCGGCTGAAACGACGAAAGAGCTGCGCAGCGAACCCGGCAAAGATCCGGCTGGGGTTTGGCATGAAAAGTCACTCACCGTTGATGGTGTGGCACTCTCGTTGCGTGATATTGAAACCAAAATCCTGTTCCCGATCTGGGATGATCCGCTGGTGATGTATGGCCTGTGGCAGGGCGCAATCGGCGGGCCAAGTTTGCCCCTGCGCGCTTACAGTGCCGCATCGGTTTGGGATCGATTGCGCGAGAATGCCGTTGAATTCATCAACTCCAATCGAGGCATGCGTCCCAAAGGACGGACACTCCGGGTCTCGCTGATGTACGGCTGGGCGAGCGACTTGTTTGATGGTGACGATGATATTCGGCGTCATATCGAAAACTATGCCGAGCTGCCGTTCTCGGAAGGTCTTGAAAAGACGTCGAAGCTGAAACGTAACCTCTATGACTGGCACCTTGCCGATCTCTCAGGTGGGGCGCATCATCGGGGCCAATGGAATAATAATGCAGCGTTCATTGCAGGGCTCAACGGTGACCCTCAGTTTGTCAATGCTTTAGCAAATATCGCACTGAGCACCGACACAACACGACGAACGATTTCTCCACTCACCCAAGAATTACTAGTGAAGATGCGGGAATTTAACGACCAAACGCGCACCCCTGTGATTACGGTTGAGGATTGCCCGGCGGATGGCTGTATAAAGCCAGACTTGCGGGATGACGACGACAACGCAACCGTCGAAGAAAACGACCGCCCCAACTAGAAATGCCGAAAGATCGGCTAACGCGAACCGTACGGACATTCAAAAAATCGCTGCATAGGGTTTTCTGAAACCCTTTCTGGGCCCTGTTTTCGGCGGTTCCCACCCTTGTTTTTATTGATATCATTTGATATTAAATTGAAAAAAGGGGGGTCAGATGGCAACGCAAATAGTCCGCACGAGCGACAATGCTGAGATCAGCGTCGACATCGCCGGCGAAGGGCCGCCGATTGTTTTCCTACATGGCTGGGCGATGACCTCATCCTATTGGTCGGCCCAGCTTCACCACTTCCAATCCGGTTTTCAGGTGATTGCGCCCAACTTTCGTGGTCATGGCGCCTCATCTGATGTGGCTTATGGGCACCGCATTGCCCGCTACGCAAAAGACATTCTCGAAATCATTGAGGCACTCGCGCCGGGCCAACCGTTTGCCATGGTCGGCTGGTCAATGGGCGCTTCGGTTGCCTTGGCCTTTTGCGATCTATTTCCCGATCGAGCGCCCAGCCATTTGGTGCTTGTCGATCAGACCCCTTGCCTTCTCAATGGCCATGACTGGTCGGGTGGCATGCCCGGGCTGACCCGTGAAACCATGAATGAAACGGTAGATGCTGTCCGAAATGATTTCGCAGGCTTTTTGGACGGCTTCCTCCCCAACATGTTCGTGTCTCCACCGGATCTTGAGGAGCTTAAACGCTGGCGAAATGAGAGTTTGGCGCTCTCTTCGGCATCTGCCGCGACGATTTTGGCCGACCACATCAGTCAAGACTGGCGGGATGTAATTGCCGGGGTATCGGTACCGACACTTGCGATTGCCGGGGGAGACTTCCTTCCGATCGTCGGCATGAAGCATATTCCAGCGATCAATCCGAATATCCGGTTGGAGGTTATGACGGGACAGCGCCATTGCCCGTTTCTCGAATCCGCACCAGAATTCAATAGTTTGCTTTCCCTATTTTTCTCAGAGTGAGATTGATCCCCTCCGCACGAGCCAATTGATATCATATGATAAC
>JBCDDR010000037.1:0-16204 GCA_039180205.1 Pseudomonadota bacterium
CCCAAAAAGCTCGGAAAATATGTTCCGGGGGCGCTGGCCGCGCTGCTCATAGGGACGGGTGTGAGCCTGTTGTTGCCCGCGATGCCCATCCTCGGGAGCATCCCGACCGGGTTACCCGATATAATCATCCCGAAAATTTCGAGCGATAGCGCAGTGATCATTTTCAAGGCCGCGGTCGTGCTTGCGCTACTTGGTACCATCGACAGTCTTCTGACCTCGCTTGTTGCCGACAACATGACGCGAACCCGCCACAACTCGAACCAGGAACTTGTTGGCCAGGGGATTGGTAACGCAATTGCCGGACTCTTCGGCGGCATCCCCGGTGCCGGGGCGACGATGCGGACCGTGGTCAATATCCGCTCGGGTGGGCTTACCAAAATTTCGGGCATGATCCACAGTTTGCTGCTTTTGGCCGTGGTTCTGGTTCTCGCCCCGCTGGCGGAAAAAATCCCCCACGCAGTGCTCGCGGGGATATTGGTAAAGGTCGGCTATGACATCATTGATTGGCAATATCTGAGCAGGGCGCACAGAGGCCCGCGCTGGGATCTGGTTTTGATGGTGCTGGTTTTGGGGCTCACCGTCTTTGTTGACCTGATTACCGCAGTGGTCGCCGGGGTGGCGCTTGCCGCACTTGCCTTTACCAAACAGCTCGCCGACTCCCAACTGAAGGCGTTTAGTGAAGCGCCTGCGCAGATGACCGATCCCGAAGAACATCGCCTGATGCAGGCAGCCAAAGGCAAGATCTCATTGTTTGAGTTTAGCGGGCCGTTGAGCTTTGGCGCCGCAGCGGATGCCGCGCATCGGGTACGCGGTCGGTTGGGCGGCGATGTCGAGGTCATTATCCTTGATTTCTCAAGGCTTCCGTTTCTCGACATTTCAGCCGCTCGTGCGGTAGACAGTATTTCGGGCGACGCCGCAGAAGCAGGCCTGGCAGTTTATGCGTCCGGTATGAATGATGCGGTGAAAAAAACACTCAAGGGCCTGAAAGCCGATAATCATATCCCAACCGATATGCGCTTTTCGAACCGGATCGATGCGTTGCGAGAAGCCGTTTCAGATCTGTCGAACCCTGCCGAAGCCGCGATTACCTGACCCGCGGGGCAAATGCCGCACGCTCATAGATCATCGTTTCGACGAGCTCTGAAACCGGGCCGAGTTTGCGCTCAAGCGAAATTTCAAGCTGGTCCTCGGTTTGCCAGTTCCAGCGAATGGTATAATACACCTGCCCGTCCGGCGTTTCTTCCATCCAGCTATCAAAGCGGATTTCGCGTTCGGCATAAATGGCGTTTCCGAGCTTTCGGGGGATACCAGCTTGAATCAGGTCGAAGCGTAATTTGCGTGCGTCGGCATCTTCGACGGTGATCTCAACATCGGCGGCGAAGGGCCGTTCACCGGTCATATAGCTCTGACGGTCGAGCAATGCTCTGCCGCCGTCTACCCATGTGAAACAATGGCTGTTCCTGCCCCCGGCCTCGTCCGCAGAGGAAAGCCAGCAATAATTGGCCAAATCTTCAAGGTTTTCCAACGAAACGGGCGTTGCCGCAAATGCTCCAAAGGCGAGCATGCAGAAAGACGCACGAAATCCAGCGGCGATCACAAACCGCAAAAATTTTAGCCCCATCACCATTGAACCTCTCATTTCGCACGCTTTCTTCGTCGTGGCCGGATGCTGGTTGAGGTCAGACCGTCGAAGTGACGCAATCCTCTCGGTTAAACCACTCCGACTTCAATGATTTGTCAATCGGGCTTTGCCTCTTCAATGTTCCCGTTTTCGTCATATCGTCGTGGGGCCAAGCGCTCTGGTTCCGGGGCAAGCCCGATGTCGCTATAGGTTACCTGCCAGAGGTCTTTCCAACCCTCCGCGGTCTGTTCCTGCATGATTGAGATGAAACTTGCCCCTTCGGCTTCCAACCATTTCGAGCGAAATACGCGGGATTCACCCGCTTCGTTTGTATAACTTTCCGCGGGGAAATAGAGCCCATCGGGCTTGGCGACCACCTTTCCCCGGCTGGCCCCGCCTGCCGATGCCCAATAAAGATAGGTGATCTCACCCGTCTCGGGCTCCTGCATGTAAAGCGTTCGACCTTCATAAAGCGGTCCGGCGCCGCGAACTTCGTGGCGGTCTTCAACAAACTTCTGATCATAGACCCATTGAAAACAATGAACGTCGGTCCCGCCGTTCTTCGGAAGCTCGCCTTCCCAACAATGGCCAATAAATGGATGAAAAGCATCAAGCGCTGTCCCACTCATGGGGATGCTCGTCTGCGCGGGGATATCTTCAGCCACAGCCCCAAGCGAACCACCCAGAGTGATGGCCATGGAGACGAGCGATGCCGAGAAAACCGCGACTCGATGCCGGACGTCTCCAATCAATCTGTAACCCAAAATCATCGCGCTCCCCCCTTGTCTGCATGTCAACGGCATATGTGCCATAAGAATGCGCAAATCATGCGGCAGCAGGACGGGTGGTGAGCAGGCACAAACCCGAACCGATCAGAGGGGGCTCCGAAATCCGTTAGGCAGCCTGAGGCGCGCGCGCCACGATGGCAACAATATCGGCCATGATTTGATCCATGCGATAATCCTTTGGTGTATAGACGGCGGCAACACCGCAGGCGCGAAGCGTTTCCTCGTCCTCGGGCGGAATGATGCCGCCAATAATCACGGGGATCTCAGCCATGCCTTGAGCGCGCAAGCCTGCCACAACATCGTTCACAAGCGCCACATGAGACCCTGACAGGATCGAGAGCCCAATCACATGGACGCCCTCTTCAACCGCGGCGTTGACGATTTGATCGGGGGTGAGGCGAATACCCTCATACACAACTTCCATGCCGGCGTCGCGTGCACGCACAGCAATTTGTTCGGCTCCATTGGAATGGCCATCAAGACCGGGTTTCCCCACCAGAAATTTCAATCGCCGACCGAGTTTTGCGCTGAGCGCGTCTACGTCGCTGCGAACCTTTTCAAGATCGTCTCCCGTTGATTGCGACTGCCCGGAGACGCCGGTAGGCGCCCGATATTCACCGAAAATCTGGCGGAGCGTTTGACCCCATTCACCGGTCGTGACCCCGGCCTTGGCGGCGGCGATCGAGGGCGGCATGATATTGCCGCCCGACCGAGCAGCTTCGGCGAGGTCTTGAAGCGCCGCTTCCACCGCCGCGCTATCGCGTTGAGCGCGCCACGCCTTCAGGTTATTGACCTGTGCGGGTTCGACAGCATCATCAACCACCAAAATCCCGTCCTGCCCGGCGCTGAGCGGGCTTTCCTCGGTACCGGTGAAACAGTTCACACCGACGATTTTCTGCACGCCGCTTTCGATATTGGCGAGCCGTTCGCGATTGGACTCGACGAGTTTGGCTTTCATATAGCTCGATTCGACAGCCGAAAGGGCACCTCCCATCGCATCGATCCGAGCGAGTTCTTTGCGTGCCTCGGCTTTCAATTCCTCAACTTTTGCCTCAACAACCGGAGACCCATCGAACAAGTCCTGATATTCAAGGAGGTCGGTTTCATAGGCGATGATCTGCTGAAGCCTGAGCGACCATTGCTGGTCCCAGGGGCGAGGCAGCCCAAGCGCCTCGTTCCACGCGGGCAATTGCACCGCCCTTGCACGGGCGCGTTTCGACAACACCACTGCAAGCATTTCGACCAGAATACGATAAACGTTATTTTCGGGTTGAGATTCGGTCAGGCCAAGCGAATTGACCTGAACGCCATACCGGAACCGACGAAGTTTCGGATCTTCCACACCGTAACGTTCGGCGCAAATCTCGTCCCACAGATCGACGAACGCGCGCATTTTGCACATTTCCGTAATGAAGCGGATACCCGCGTTCACAAAAAAGGAAATCCGCCCGACCACCGTCGGGAAATCATCATCATTCACCTGGCCAGAGGCCTTGACGGTATCCAGAACCGCCGTCGCCGTTGCGAGGGCGAAGGCGAGCTCTTGCACAGGGGTCGCGCCCGCTTCCTGCAAATGATAGCTACAGACGTTCGTCGGGTTCCATTTCGGAAGCTCTTTGTAGGTAAAAGCAATCACGTCGCTGATCAGCCGCATCGATGGCTGTGGCGGGAAGATATAGGTCCCTCGCGACAGATACTCCTTGATGATATCGTTCTGCACCGTTCCGGTCAGTTTCTTTCGATCCGCCCCCTGCTCTTCCGCACACGCAATATAAAGCGCGAGAAGCCACGGGGCCGTCGCATTGATTGTCATCGATGTGTTCATCTTTTCGAGCGGAATCTGATCGAAAAGCGCGCGCATATCACCGATATGCCCAATCGGCACGCCCACTTTGCCAACCTCGCCGCGGGCAAGCACATGGTCAGCGTCATAGCCGGTCTGAGTCGGCAGATCGAAAGCAACCGACAGCCCGGTTTGCCCTTTTGCCAGATTGGTCCGATAAAGCGCATTTGACGCAGCCGCACTTGAATGACCCGAATACGTGCGGATTAACCACGGGCGGTCACGCGTTGCCTCATCTCGCGAACCAGGGCCTTTTGAAATTGTTTCTGCCATAATATCAGTGCTTTCCAGACTATCCCTGTTTCGG
The DNA here is from genome assembly GCA_039180205.1 of Pseudomonadota bacterium. Lineage (GTDB taxonomy): Bacteria > Pseudomonadota > Alphaproteobacteria > Sphingomonadales > JBCDDR01 > JBCDDR01. The sequence goes on from JBCDDR010000037.1 coordinate 4,560, forward strand.
CTATTCTTGAGAACTTGCGCAAAGGACTTGCCGGTTTGACAACGCGGCATGACCCATTGATATTGTTAATTTATTTCATTAACGCCTTGGCAATCGACATAAAATAATTGATATCGCAATGCAACATTGATATGGACCCGAATTGCGCTGGCGCTAAGTGATGACAACGAACCGTGCGCGTTTTGAGCCCAGCAAACAATTAGAAAAATATTCGATCTTATCCTACGTTCCCAGGAGATTTTGCCGATGGCAACCGCTGCCTCGTCTATGACAAACCAAGCTCCCGTAAAAGACCTGTATGAGGTTGGGGAAATTCCTCCGCTTGGCCATGTTCCGGAAAAAATGCACGCCTGGGCCATTCGCCGTGAGCGCCACGGTACGCCTGACAAGGCGATGCAGCTTGAGGTCGTGAACACACCCACGATTGGTGACGATGAGGTCTTGCTGCTGGTGATGGCAGCGGGCGTCAATTACAACGGCGTTTGGGCAGCTCTGGGCAAACCAATCAGCCCCTTTGACGGGCATGGCGCTGAATATCAGGTCACCGGATCGGATGCATCGGGCATCGTTTATGCGGTGGGATCGAAGGTTAGGCGCTTCAAGGTCGGTGACGAAGTTGTTGTTCACTGTAACCAGGACGATGGCGACGACGAGGAATGCAACGGCGGCGACCCGATGTATTCGCCCAGCCAACGCATCTGGGGCTATGAGACCCCCGATGGCTCATTTGCGCAATTCTGTCGGGTTCAGGCGCGCCAATTACTGCATCGGCCACGCCACCTCACATGGGAAGAGAGTGCCTGCTACACGCTGACGCTCGCCACCGCCTACCGCATGCTGTTTGGCCATCGCCCCCACATTCTGCGCCCGGGTCACAATGTTCTTGTTTGGGGGGCATCCGGCGGGCTCGGCTCGATGGCCATTCAGCTCATCGCCACGGCGGGTGCCAATGCGATCGGCGTGATCTCGGACCCATCAAAAGAGGATTTCGTGCGCCAGCTCGGTGCGAAAGGCGTGATCAACCGCAAGGACTTCGATTGCTGGGGCCAGCTTCCCCCGGTCGATGATAGCGACGAGTTTAAGGACTATATGCGCCGCAGCCGGGCCTTCGGAAAGGCCATCTGGGGGATCACAGGCAAAGGCAATGATGTCGACGTTGTCTTTGAACACCCCGGGGAAGCGACCTTCCCGGTCTCCTGCTTTGTGGTGAAACGCGGCGGCATGGTCGTTTTCTGCGCAGGTACCACCGGCTTTAATATTACATTCGATGCACGCTTTGTCTGGATGCGGCAAAAACGGATCCAGGGCAGCCATTTTGCCAATCTGAAGCAGGCGAGCCAAGCCAACCAGCTGGTGATCGAGCGACGGATTGACCCGTGCATGTCTGAAGTTTTTGGCTGGGATGAGATCCCGGATGCGCACATCAAGATGATGAATAACGAGCACAAACCCGGCAACATGGCTGTGCTTGTGTCGGCAAAAGTGCCTGGCATGCGCACAATTGAAGAGGCGATTGAGGCGGGGAACCCCTAGGGTTTATTGGGCCTGCCCCAACGACCAGATCGGGTTGACGGCGATTTCGCGACAATGCGCCACGCCGTTCACATTTTGTCTTTCGCTTAAGTACCGTTGTCTGTCTATTTCATCGTGTTGTTTATTTTTGAGGGGTGAGGGTGATGGCAACCCAACTTGCAAACGAACTTCCAACAGGCGCATCGGCACTCGATTGGCCGCGTTTTGAAGCCGGTCTTGACGCGGCTCAAACGCTGCTGGCGATTGCCAAAGACCGCGTCTCTGCGAGGGTGATGCGCGAAGGACGCCTTGACCGCAACGCGATGGAGGCGGAGCAGCTCGCCACCCATGGGTTCGCCTGGTATACGACCTATGTCGAAACGCTTAGCGAAACCCTTGCCTGGGCAAAACGCCTCGAAAATGAAGACGCGCTCACCGGTTTTGACGCGCTGATCGTTCGGATCGGCTTTGGCGAATATCTTGCGCAGATGGCCGGGGGCATTACCATGTCCCAAGGGGAAATTGTTCGCCCGCGAAACCTCGATATCTCCAGTGACGAGGTTTCGGCATTTCTGAATGCGGTTGAAATACTGATTGACGACGGTACCTCAGCGGGAACACGCGCCGAACTTGCGGCACTCCTCGAAACCAGTATCGATGATGGTCAATTCGGAAGCCTCGGTCTTGATGAAACGATGGAAATGGTGCGCGCGCAGTTCCGTCGCTTTGCCGACGAGAAAGTGGCACCCGTTGCCCACGAATGGCATCTTAAAGATGAGCTGATCCCGGGCGAGATCATTGCTGAAATGGGCGAGCTTGGCGTGTTCGGCCTCACCATCCCAGAAGCCTATGGCGGGGCTGAGCTTGGCAAGATGGCAATGTGTGTCGTCTCAGAAGAGCTTTCGCGCGGGTACATCGGCGTCGGTTCGCTTGGAACACGATCTGAGATTGCGGCCGAGCTAATCCTGCTTGGCGGAACCGAAGATCAGAAGCAAAAATGGTTGCCGAAAATCGCCACCGCGGAAATCTTGCCGACCGCGGTCTTTACCGAACCCAATACGGGCTCTGATCTTGGCGGTCTTCGCACCCGCGCCCTAAAGGACGGCGACGAGTATGTGGTAACCGGCAATAAAACCTGGATTACGCATGCCGCGCGCACCGATGTGATGACGCTTCTTGCGCGCACCGACCCGGATACCAGCGACTATCGCGGGCTTTCGATGTTTCTTGCCGAAAAACCACGCGGTGACTGCGAGCACCCCTTCCCGGCGGAGGGGATGAGCGGCGGCGAAATTGAAGTCCTCGGCTATCGCGGTATGAAGGAATATGAGCTTGCGTTTGATGGCTTTCGGGTGAAGGGCGAAAACCTGTTGGGGGGTGCCGAAGGCCAGGGCTTTAAGCAGTTGATGGCGACCTTTGAGAGCGCGCGCATTCAGACCGCTGCCCGCGCCGTGGGTGTTGCTCAAAACGCGCTGGAACTTGGACTGCGCTATGCGCTTGACCGCCAGCAGTTCGGGAAATCAATCTTTGCCTTCCCGCGGGTGAACGGAAAGCTCGTGATGGCTGCGGTTGAAACCATGATGGCGCGCCAGCTTACCTATGCCTCAGCACGCACGAAAGATAGCGGCAAGCGCTGTGACCTTGAGGCCGGTATGGCGAAACTTTTGGGTGCCCGCGTTGCCTGGACAACTGCTGATAACGCCGTTCAGATCCATGGCGGCAACGGCTATGCGCTCGAATATCCAATCAGCCGAGTGTTGTGCGACGCGCGGATCCTGAATGTGTTCGAAGGTGCTGGCGAAATTCAGGCTGATGTGATCGCCCGGCGTTTGCTTGGCTGATGACCTGGCCGCCTATCGGCGCTGCAAACGCACTCAACAGCTTGCGTTTTATCGAACGGGCTCGAACGAGTGCGGCTGCGCGAAACGTGAAGCTCTGTTCAATAATCCCGCGCGGTCAGGACGGATGTGTCGCAAAGCATAGCCGCCAGATCGCGAAACACCGAATAGGCAACGGCGTCATATCGGGTCATTTGATCCATGGGGATGTCAAGATCGGGGGCATCCCACCGCCATAGCGCAAGCTTAAAAAGCAACTCATGAATGGTATGCGCTCTGCGCGATGCCGAAGTTTGCATAAGCGCGGTTTGTGCCGACTCGAGGCCCTCGGCATTGCCGTCTTCGGTTTCAAGCTCGAAAGCAATATCGCGGTACATTTCGAAAAGCGTGCGATGATCATTTTCGATCAGGACCGGTTGAGGGGCCCCCTTTGATTTAATCGCCTCAATTTCCCGCTTCAACCACGCAATATCCATGAGAATGCCCCCTAAAACCAGCAGATAACCAGTTGATGGTTAAGGCTATACGGAATATCTGCTATCGTGTCTGTCGCGTGGTTAGGTGACAAATCAACCCGAGGAAATAACGTCGGGTTCAGATCAGGTTCAGAAATGGCAACAACTGAAGTCATTGAGACCGGAAACTCATCAAAGTCGTCAGTTGAGGCGTTCGCTCAGCTATTGGCGCAACAGGAAAATTTTGAGGGTTTGCGCAATGCCTGCATCATGTTTTTCGCAAACGAAGGTGTGCGGCGCGTGAGTTACCACCATCTACCGCCGCCGGGAGCTCCGGATTTTGCGCCCTCGATTATGGTGGCGACGCATGGCTTTCCCGAAGACTGGGTTGAGAAATATATTCGCGAAAAGCTCTATTTGATTGATCCCATCACTCGGCTCACCATGTCGGCGGCGCACCCGATTTGGTGGACAGACTTCAACACGACTTTCAAATTGAGTGCGGACGAAACAAGGTATATGCGCCTGTTGGCCGACGCTAAAATCGGTGACGGGATTGCCATTCCGCTGTTCGGCCCGCATGGACGAAATGGCTATGCTGGCATGAGCCCGGCTGGGTTCGAGCGAAACTGGTCATCTGAACAAGTCCATCGGCTCCATCTGGCGGCCCAGGCGGGGCATTTGCGCTATTGTGAGATTCTGCAAGACTATGCCCCCCAAAACGTAAAACTGTCGCGGCGCGAACAAGAGATCCTCACCTGGATGGCGCGCGGGAAAAGCAACTCGGTGATCGCGCAGATCCTGGGTCTCTCCCAGAACACCATCAACACCTACTCGCGGCGGATCTTCGACAAACTGGCGGTCACGGACCGGGTGAATGCGGCGCTGCGGGGGCTTGCCGTCGGTTTGATCGGGTGGGGATAGCGTGTGTGGTGAGGAAAAATATGTAGGCTCCGTTTCCAACCACGGCGCGACTAACGATGGCGACGACATAGTTCCACTCCATGAGAAATGTGCTTCGGTAAGTGTCGGGCTCTTGCCATATTTGAAAAACGGACAAACTACATCGCCATGAACCCAATATTTATCTTGATCATCATTATGGCGCTGCTGACTGCGGGCGTTCTCATCCGTGGCATTGTCATGATGGCGCGCGGCGACGCAGGTGATGCGGCAAAGTCAAACAAATTGATGCAACGACGTGTCCTGTTCCAGGGTATTGCCGTTGCACTCATCGTGCTCTTGCTCTTCACCTTGGGTCGCGCGGGATAGTCGGCGACGCCCCTAGCTTCCTTTTGTTTGTATCTTTCCCTCCACCAGTGGGCAAAATTGCCCGGCGCAGGACACTCACCGCATGGTCAAACTCAATAAAATCTATACAAAAACAGGGGACGACGGGACCACCGGGCTTGTCGATGGCAGTCGCCTGCCGAAACATGATCTGCGGATCGAAGCCTATGGAACCGTTGACGAATTGAATGCCGTGATCGGGGTTGCGCGGCTTCATGTCAGCGGCGACATGGATCAAATGCTATTTCGCATCCAAAATGACCTGTTTGACCTCGGCGCGGACCTCGCAACACCCGGCGACGATTTTGAACCCTCGGAAATGGTTTTGCGCATGGTGCCCGCTCAGGTGGCACGGCTGGAAGCAGAGATTGATGCAATCAACGCGGAGCTATCGCCCCTGACCTCGTTCGTTTTGCCGGGCGGGCATGCCGCGGCAGCGCATCTCCATCAAGCGCGAACAGTAGCGCGGCGCGCCGAACGGATCATGAGTGACGCCGCAGGTCATATGCCGATCAACCCCGCGGCGCTTCACTATATCAATCGCCTATCGGATCATCTTTTCGTCATGGCGAGGCGTGCCAATGATGGCGGTGCCGCCGATATTTTATGGGTCCCCGGCGCAAACCGCGATACTTAAGGTCAGGACCCCAGGCCCTCGTGACAAACCGTTTCGCGGCGCATCGGCGCAATCGCGCGCCGGTGAATTGACACCCCGGTACGAAGCCGCTACGCCAATGTTCGGTTCGTCATACAACTTGCCATGGCGGCGCGACGGGAAAACCTGTGCGCGAAATTCGGTATGGCTTTTGGGGAGTTTCATCAATGAAGGTTTTGGTGCCGGTCAAACGGGTCGTGGACTATAACGTCAAAGTGCGAGTCAAATCGGACAATTCAGGCGTTGAGCTTGCAAATGTCAAAATGTCGATGAACCCCTTCGACGAGATTGCGGTCGAAGAGGCGGTCCGCATGAAAGAGGCTGGAAAAGTCGAAGAAATCATTGTGGTTTCCATCGGGCCGAAACAGGCGCAGGAGACGCTGCGCACGGGCCTTGCCATGGGCGCGGACCGCGGAATTCTGGTTCTGCATGACGATGCCACCGAGTCGCTTGCGGTGGCCAAGCTTCTCGACGCGATCGTGAAGGAAGAGGCCCCCGACCTTGTATTGCTCGGCAAACAGGCGATTGACGATGACTGCAACCAAACCGGTCAAATGCTCGCCGCGTTACTCGCCTGGCCCCAGGGCACCTTTGCCTCGGAAGTTGAATTTGTCGACGACGGTATTCATGTCACCCGCGAAGTCGATGGCGGACTTGAAACGCTGAAACTGAATTTACCTGCGATTGTCACCACCGATTTGCGCCTGAACGAGCCGCGCTATGCATCGCTTCCCAATATTATGAAAGCGAAGAAAAAGCCGATCGACGAAAAGTCCCCCGCTGACTATGGCGTTGATATGAGCCCGCGGTTGCAAATGATCAAAGTCACCGAACCGGCAAAACGTGAAGCCGGCATCAAAGTTGAAAGTGTCGATGAACTCATCGGCAAACTTAAAGCAGAAGGAGTGATCTGATGGGCGTTCTCGTTTTTGCTGAACATGATAATCACGAGTTGAAAGAGGCGACGCTGAGCGTGGTGACCGCAGCTAAACAGCTGAGCGACGAAGTGCATGTCCTGGTTGTCGGCTCTGGCGCTCAAGCCGTGGCCGATCAGGCCGCGAAGATCGAGGGCGTGTCCAAGGTTCTGCTCGTTGATGACGCACAATATAGCCATCCGCTCGCGGAAGAGATCGGGCGGTTGTTCCTGTCGGTTGCCGACGGCTACGACGCATTGATGGCTGCGGCCACAACCTCGGGCAAAAACTTCATGCCACGCGTTGCCGCCAAGCTGGATGTCGCGCAGCTTTCGGATATTACAGCCATCATCGACAAAGACACGTTTGAACGCCCGATCTATGCCGGAAACGCGATTGCGACCTACAAATCAAGCGATGCGGTGAAGGTCATCACTGTGCGGACCACAGCGTTCGAGAAAGCCGCCGCCGAAGGGGGGAGTGCCGAAATCGTCACGACCGCCGCCGCTGACAGCCCGGGCACATCCGCCTTCGTGCGCCAGGAGCTATCCGAAAGCGATCGCCCTGAACTGACCGCCGCCAAGATCGTTGTTTCAGGTGGGCGCGGCATGGGATCGGGGGAGAACTTCGATATCATCGAAAAGCTCGCCGACAAGCTTGGTGCCGCCGTCGGCGCGAGCCGCGCGGCTGTCGATGCCGGGTATGTGCCAAACGACTATCAGGTCGGCCAAACCGGGAAAATCGTGGCACCCGAGCTATATGTCGCGGTCGGCATTTCCGGCGCGATCCAGCATTTGGCGGGTATGAAAGACTCAAAGATCATCGTTGCGATCAACAAGGACGAGGAAGCCCCAATTTTTCAGGTTGCCGACTATGGCCTCGTAGCGGATCTGTTTGAAGCGGTGCCCGCGCTTGAAGCTGCGCTTGACTGACTACATGCGGGTCGATCTCCCATGCCAACTGACGACCCCCTTAACGGTAAGGTACGCGTAAGATGACCGATCCCGCGAATGTCGATCTGGATACGCACAATCCCGATGCAACAGCGAATGACCTGAAGTCCATTGGTATTATTGGTGCCGGGCAAATGGGCAACGGGATCGCCCACGTGTGTGCGTTGGCCGGATATGATGTGCGTTTGACCGATCTCTCGCTTGAGCGTTCCAAAGCGGCCCTTGCCGTCATCGAAAAAAACCTGGCGCGCCAGGTGAGCCGGGGCAAAATTTCGGCCGAAGACGAAACGCGCGCGCTCGATCATATCCATCCGACCGAAGGCTATGACAGTTTGTCGGAGTGTGATCTCGTGATTGAGGCCGCGACCGAGAACGAAGAGATCAAAAAGAAGATCTTTACCGAACTCTGCCCGATCGTTTCAGAAGAGTGTCTGATCGCGACCAATACATCTTCGATTTCAATCACGCGGCTGGCGGCCGTGACCGATCGCCCTGAAAAATTCATGGGCATGCATTTCATGAACCCGGTTCCTGTGATGGAACTGGTCGAACTGATCCGCGGGATTGCAACCGATCAGACAACCTTTCGCACCGTTCAGGGTCTTGCGGAAAAGCTCGGCAAGATCGTCGCCAATTCCGAGGATTTTCCGGCCTTTATCGTGAACCGTATTCTCCTCCCCATGATCAACGAAGCGGTTTATACGCTCTATGAAGGGGTCGGGAATGTCGAAGGAATCGACACTGCCATCAAGCTCGGCGCGAACCATCCGATGGGGCCCCTGCAATTGGCCGACTTTATCGGGCTCGACACCTGCCTTTCGATCATGCAGGTGCTGTATGAAGGGTTGGCTGACACAAAATATCGCCCGTGTCCTTTGTTGGTGAAATATGTCGAGGCGGGGTGGCTGGGCCGCAAAGCCGGACGCGGATTTTACGATTATCGCGGCGAGGGTGCGCCGGTCCCAACGCGGTAATCGCACTCACCCATTCTCATAAAATTGCGAACGCGCCGGTTTACTAAGGATAAAGCCCTTCGGTCTTGGCGAGCTCGACGGCGGCTGCGATCAACGCCTGTGCCTCAGGTGCCGCCCATTCGGCGGGGCCAACAAAGCGGCCCATCTCGCGCCCGTCGGGCCCGACAAGCAGCGTGAGTGGTAGGCCGATCGCGCCCACGGTCTCCGCCAATCGCCCCGTCGGATCGTTGGCAAGGGGTAGCGCGCTAATTCCGTTGTCATTGTAAAATTCCGCGACCGCGGGCGGACCGCCACGGTCCATCGAAATCGGCCAAACAGCAAACAATGGGCCCCCAGCCGCCTTTTCCAAAGCATCAAGGGCGGGCATTTCTTCAACGCACGGCGCGCACCAGGTCGCCCATATATTGATCAGTATAAGCTTGCCCTTGAATTGCGTGAGGTTCACTTCACGCAACTCACCTGAACGGGCAGGTGTCAAAAAGGGATCATCGGGAAGCGGAGTACGAGCCTCGTTGATCGCGAAACGCTTGACCCCGCCAACGGCAAAACGCGCAAGATCCTTGAGTGTTTTCACATCCGATGGCGCAATGGCTGTTTCGGGGGCTTCTGCGGAAGCGGGCGCGGCCTCAGCCTCGGGGGCGGTTCGCTCTTGAGTGTCGGGCGAATCACAGGCACTAAGGCCACATAAAAATGCCAAAACCAGCGCGGCATAACAACGAATTGCCGCTGCAAACTCGTTAGATAGATTGATCGCCAACCGCATGAGCACGTCTTCACCTCCCTCAGACCAGACCAAACCTTTGCCACCACAATCTGGTGAAAACAAGTTATGGGGTGGTCGGTTTTCTGGAAAACCCGACGATGTGATGACCGAGATTAATGCGTCAATCGGCATCGACATCCGTTTGTTCCGCGAAGACATTCGGGGCTCACGCGCGCACGCGGCGATGCTCGCCCGGGCTGGCCTTATCTCGAGCGAGGACCACCGAGCGATTGACGACGGGCTGATCCAGATTGAGCAGGAGATTGAAAATGGCGAGTTGCGCCTCGATCCGGCGCTTGAAGATATCCATATGCATGTGGAAGCGCGCCTGAAAGAAATCATAGGCCCCGCTGCCGGACGGCTGCACACCGCACGGTCGCGTAATGATCAGGTGGCGACCGATTTCAAACTCTGGGTGCGAACTGCAATTGACAGGATCGACGAAAGCCTGGTCGCCTTTATTGATGGACTCCTCACACAGGCCGAAGCCCATGCAGAGACCATCATGCCGGGTTTTACCCATTTACAAACCGCGCAGCCGGTAACACTCGGTCACCATTTGATGGCGTACGTTGCGATGGCCGAACGCGACCGTGGGCGCTTTCAGGACTGCCGCACGCGATTGAATGAGTGCCCGCTTGGGAGTGCCGCACTTGCCGGTACATCCTTTCCGATCGACCGCGAAATGACCGCGCATCTGCTCGAATTTGACCAGCCGACGCGAAACTCGCTCGACAGTGTGTCTGACCGCGATTTTGCGATTGAGTTTCTGAACGCCGCGCTGCAATGCGCACTTCATCTTTCGCGGCTGGCCGAGGAGATCGTCATCTGGGCGAGCGCACCGTTTCGCTTTGTCACGCTGCCTGATCGCTTTTCGACCGGCTCATCGATTATGCCGCAAAAGCGCAATCCCGATGCGGCGGAGCTTGTACGCGCGAAACCGGGACGAATTGCCGGGGCCTATCAGCAGCTCATCATGGTGATGAAGGGGCTGCCGCTCGCCTATTCAAAGGACATGCAGGAAGACAAGGCGCCGGTATTTGCCGCCACTGATGATCTGGAGCTCGCGCTTGCGGCGATGCGCGGCATGATAGAGGATTTCTATCCCAACCCCGACGCCATGGCCGCCCAGGCGGGGGCCGGGTTTTCGACTGCGACTGATCTTGCCGACTGGCTGGTGCGCAAACTTGGTATGCCCTTTCGCGATGCACACCATGTAACGGGTCGCGCGGTGAAAGTGGCCGAGGCGGCGGATATCGGTCTCGCCGAACTCTCGCTCGAGGATCTTCAGGATATCCACCCGGACATCACTGAAGACGTGTTCAGCGTGTTGAGTGTTGAGGCCTCGGTCGCAAGCCGCATGAGCGACGGCGGTACCGCCCCCCAAAAGGTGCGCTCTGAAATTGCGGCCGCACGCGCGCGCCTCGCGGCTCCCCCACACGCAAAAGCGGAACACTTGTCATGAAAACCATTACCCGGCTGATTATCTGCTTGAGTGGATTGGTATTGCTGTTTTTTACAGCCAGTTGCGGCAAACGCGGTGACCTTTCCCCCCCGCAAGGGTATCAGGGTGCCGGGCGTCCCTATTGGGACAGCGGGAAATTGCCCGAGCCGATCCCCGAAAAACTCGAACGCCAAAACGAATTGCCGCCGCTCGAAAAAGATGACGCGCCGCCGGGGTAATCCAGGCCCTGTTGACAAACTGGGTTTCGGTCATGGCGCGGAAGATTTTTGCCCGAAAACAGGTGTGAACGATGGCGCATAGTGGGTCTATTCGACGAGTGAGCAACGCATTTTCGGGTAAAAAGAACCGCGTCCTAAAGGGATTTGGCCAAAATGACCGCTGACATTGTCCCGAGCTTTTGAAAATAAACCATATTTCCTACAATCTCGCTCCTCGTCAGCGATCATTTTCATTCAAACCATGATCCAAAAACAGTTTGTCAACAGGGCCTAATATGCACCACTTCACTATCGAGACGGTCGCCTCTTTGCTGAAGATGTCGACCTCACAGCGCTTGCCCGCGAGGTCGGCACACCGTTCTATTGCTATTCAACCGCGACGCTTGAACGGCATTTTCGGGTTTTTGCCGAAGGCCTGAAAGGAATTGAAGCCGCGGGGCGAAATCCCGCGTTGATTTGTTTTGCGGTGAAGGCGAATTCAAATCTGGCGGTTCTGCAAACCCTTGGCAGACTGGGTGCGGGGGCCGATGTTGTGTCGGGGGGCGAGCTCGAAAGGGCGTTACGAGCAGGCATACCGCCCGAACGGATTGTGTTCAGCGGGGTCGGCA
>JBCDDR010000038.1:0-15749 GCA_039180205.1 Pseudomonadota bacterium
CCAAATTCAAAAAAGCCTGCGATTTGCCGCTCACGGGTACAGGGGTTGTCGACATGGTGATTTCCGATGTTGGTGTTTTCGAACGCGGGGAGGATGGCACATTCACGCTGACGGAGCTTGCGCCCGAAATCTCGGTCGATGATGTGAAAGCGCGCACCGAAGCACATTTTGAGGTCGCTGCCAGCCTCGTCTAGAGCGCATTTGACCAAGTCGCGCTCTAGCTCGTTAACCGATGGTCGCGAGGGCCTGGTCCAGATCATTGATCAGGTCATCGACATGTTCGATCCCTACCGAAAGGCGGATCAGGTTTTCGGGCAACCGCGATGCGGGCCCTTCGATTGTGGGGCGATGCTCGATCAGGCTTTCGACACCGCCGATCGATGTTGATGAAATGATGCGCTTACACGCTTTGATCACATTCAAAGCCTCAGGCGCCCCACCTGTCACCCGAAACGAAAGCATGCCGCCGTAGTTTCCGCGCATTTGGCGCTTTGCGACATCATACTGCGGGTGGCTTGGGTGGCCAGGATAATGGACACCCTCAACCGCAGGGTGTTCCGCCAGATGGTTGGCGATCTTTGCCGCATTGGCCGCCGCCCGCTCAAGGCGCACGTCAAGCGTGCGCATACCGCGCAACAACAACCAGGCTTCAAATGGTCCCAACACCGCACCCGATGCATGGCGATCATGCTTCATCGCCTGCCAACGCTCATCTTCAACGCGCTCGGGATGACAGATCAGCGCCCCTGCGATCACATCTGAGTGGCCGTTCAGATATTTGGTCGCTGAGTGCATCACAACGTCTGCGCCGAGTTCAAGCGTTGGCTGGATAATGCCGGGAGCCGCCGTCGCATCGATATAGAGCTGCGCGCCAGCCGCATGCGCAAGCTCTGCCGCAGCCACGATATCGAGAATTTCCCAGGTCGGGTTCGCCGGACACTCTGCCCAGACCGCCACCGTCTCGCCAGGGATGATCGCTGCCTTTAGGCCCTCAAGGTCGCCAGCCTCAAACCACGAAACCCGCCATCCGCGCCTTGGGGCATAAACCTCGACAAATTCGCGGGCGGCAAAATACATGCGCCGCTGAACAACGATATGTTCGCCGACAGAAAGCGGAGAAAAGGCCGCAGCAATCGCGGCGATACCCGACCCGAAGAGCAGCGCATCACCTCCGCCTTCAAGCGCGCACAGCACCTTTTCCACCACGGGATAGATCGGGTTTTCATCGCGGCTATAGGCAATGCCGCCTATCAGATCATAGTTGGCATCGCGCGAATAGGTCGTGGAGGGCTGAATCGGCGGCGTGACGCCACCGGTTGACCGGTCGATATAGTGCAACGCTTGGGCGCATATGGTTGCGAAATGGTCTGCCGATTTGCTCACTGGCGCCTTCTATTTTCGCAAAATACCCGCAGGCGACCCAAGCGAAGCAGGGCGTTATTTGGGGGAGAGAACCATAATCATCTGCCGTCCCTCCAGCTTGGGCATGGCATCCACTTTGGCAACTTCCCTGGTATCGTCGCGCACCCGCTCGAGCACCTTGGCACCAAGCTCGGAGTGCGCCATCTCGCGCCCTTTGAAACGCAAGGTCACTTTGACCTTATCGCCATCTTCGATGAACCGATAGACCGAACGCATTTTCACATCATAATCATGGGTATCGATGCCCGGGCGCATCTTGATCTCTTTGACGTCCTGGGTTTTTTGCTTTTTCCGCGCAGCATTCGCTTTTTTCTGCGCTTCGAACTTGAACTTTCCATAATCGAGGATTTTGCAGACTGGCGGATCGGTATTGGGGGAGACCTCAACCAGATCGAGACCCGCGGTCTTGGCGCGGGCAATGGCCTCGCGTGTATCAACAACACCAATATTTTCGCCGTCTTCGGCAATCAGCCGAACTTTATCCACCGAAATCATATCATTCGCGCGCGGACCGCTGTGGCCCGGCATCGCGTTAGACCCTCGCTTATTTATGGATCGCTCTCCTGTCGTTGTTTGCAACTATGCCATTCATTCATAACGGCACCGCCACCGTATGTAGGGGAATGGACGGAAAAAGTCACCGTCTATCGAACCATGTTGCGGCATTAGTTGTGATTTTTTGGCCAAAGTTGCCTTTGGCCCACGGTAAAGCGAAACGAGATGTATCGCCATTTCCGAAAACCTTATCTGCAATCCGTCAGGACTTCGCCTCGCCGGACATGATGATGACCCCATCCTTGATATCAGGCCCATCGGTCTCTCCCGCAAGGGCATGGCCTTCACGCACCCCTTCCGCAGCGCCGCCTTGTCCCGCGCTATCAACGTCGGCAATCGGCTTCGGTGTTGGGGCTGCGATGACCAGGGGCTCTGTCGGGGCTGATTGATCAATGGCTTCAACCGGAGGCGCCATGCCACCGACCAGCGCCAGGTGATCATCGCTCGCGTCGGCCCTGCGCGTGCGTGGTTGATCATATAGGAAACTGTTGAATGTTCCGCAGCTGGGGCAGTGGGAAAGCCAGCGCCCTTCGTCGGTTCCGCAAACCTGGCAGGTCCATTCGGGTTCACTAATTCCGCTGGCCGCGAGTGCGTTCCAGTGTTCGATCGTTTCGGCGTCGGCACCAAGGGCGGCTTCTGCTTTCACCATGAGATAGGCCGCACGACTGCGCGGTGTTGCCGTCAATATGGGGAGAAGCGCGGTTTTTGCCGCTTCGGCCTCATCGGCTCCAAGCGCGGCTTCCGCAAGCCGCATGCGGCTTTCCGGATGATCAGGATTGAGCTTGGTAAGCGCCTGAAACCGTTTATAGCGCGCATCCGCGGTTTCCGTCGGCGAAATCATCGCGAAACTCTCGGCCAAAGGCGGATAGGGTTTCACCTTCCAGGTCTCTTCTATCAGTCGGACCGCGCGTTTCGTCTTTCCCGTCGCTTTCAATCGACGCACAACCAGCAATACAGCGGGGAGAAACCCGGTATTCGCCTTCAGCGCCTTTTCACCGAGGGCGAGCGCCTCGACCATCCGCTCATCGGTTTCCGCCTCGACGGCTTGCCCATAGAGCAATGCCGCGCGATGGCGCTTGCCTTGCGCCTCTGTGAAAATCTTGAGCCGCAATGCTTTTTTCAACGTTTTTTCAGCATCGAGCCAATCACCGCATTGCGCCTGTAAATCAAATAAGGTGCCAACGGCCCATGGGCTATCCTTATTAGAGGAAACGGCATCTTCGGCGAGCGCGAGCGCTGCGCGGGAACGACCGTCGCGCCGGGCCTGATTGATCAGACCACGTTGCCCGATAAACTTGCCTTCGCTGCCTTCGGCGAGCGCAGCATAATGTTTTTCAGCCGCCTGCTCGTCGCCCTCTGCCGCCGCCGCTTGAGCCGCAACGACATGTGCAATGGGGGCATTCTCAAGTTTTTTGATGGCCCCGGCGGCGAGCCACCGGGCGGCTGAGGGGTCCCCCGCGGCCAGGGCACCGAGCGCGCGGTTGACATCTCCCAAGGCGCTTTGTTGTTTCCGCAGTTTACGTCGCGGTCCAGCGATCGGTGAATTGTGAAACAACCAGTTCCAGATCTTCGACAAAGCCAACACCAGTGCGACGAGCGCCAGGACCGTCAGAAATAGCGCCAGAACCGAAGTGTCGATGCGCCACCCCTCCCAGTTGAGAGTGACCCGGCCCGGTCGATCGGCGGCCCAAGTCGCAAACAAAGCGAGTGCCGCCACAAGCGCAAATGCAATTAACCCTCGGATCATACCGAAACCTCTTTTAGATCATCTCAATGATACCGTGCATCGCGAACCACGGCACACCCCCGGAACCCTGCCCGGCAGAAATGACTGTTCTATTTCTGGGCCAACGCGGCAACCAAAGCCGCCGCTGCTTTGTCCACAGCCAGCCGCCGCTCAGCCGCTTCCGCCCATTCCGAAACCGCACCCGGCGCACTGCCACCTAACGACCGCAAGCCGTCTAAAGCCGCTTCCAGGTCCCCCACTTTGGCTTTTGCTTCCGCGCGGGACACCCTGGCCTCGGCGCTTTCACCTTCAACCTCGCCGGTCCGCCGGACTTGGAAGATGGTCATAATACGCACCCAAAGCTTTTGAAACCACCCGGCATTCTCCGGGGTTTTCGCTGCCGTCACCAAGGTCGGTGCCAGCCGTTCCAACCGCTCGGCCAGAACATCACGCGAGGGTGGCGGGGTCGCCGCATACTGCTGCAAGGTGGCAAGTGCGGGTGACAATGCCGGGTCATTCTCGTTTCCGACCGCCGTCATGATGACATCAAGCTCATCATCAAAACGCTGACCCATTGTCAAAGCCCGGTTGAGCGCGCCAACTCCCAAGGCCGCCGCAAGCTGTGGAGTTGGGGCTCCGGATTGTGAAACCGCTGCCAGCCGGTTCGAAAGTCGCGTTTCCTGTGCGGCAATCGTCGATTTCAGCGCAGCAATTTGGTCTTCAAGTGCCGCGACGGCATTGGATGACGCGACCTCTTCGCCGGAGCCGGACTCAAGGCTGAGCCTGAGAGTATTGATTTCCGCGGCGAGTGTTTCCTGCTGGGCGGCAAGCGCGGTCAACCGATCTTCGGTCGATACCAGAGCCGATGCGATTGCAGTGTCGATGGTATCAGCCATTGATTCGGTCGAAATACTGTCAGCGATCGGCAAATCGTCAAGTCGCTGACCCAACGCCGTTGATTGTGAGGCAAGCGCGTCAATTCTGGTCGCCACGTCATCGCGTGCTTTGGAAAGGCCATTGAGCCGCGTTTCCAGGGCCGAAAGCGCTTCGGCGAATTGCGAAACATCTTCTGAGGCATCCGCAGATACCGCTGGCGTCAGCGGACGCGTTTCAAGCTCTGCGATCCGCGCCTCAAGACGCTCAACTGTCGCTTTCAGACCCGTCACAGCCCCTTGATCATCGCTGGGGGCAGTCGCATTTGCGAGGGTCGCCTCAAGCGCGCTGATGCGGTCAGCCAAGCGTGTTTCAAGGGCCGCGACGTCAATTGCATTGCCATTCTCGCCACTGCCTCCATTGGCGGAAGGTGCTGCGCGGATCGCCTCCACGCGGGCGGCAAGCTCATCAATGCGAGCCGCCATCTGATCGGTATTCGCAGATGGCCGGGGCGCCTGCTGAAGCGCATTGATCGCCGAGGCGAGGGCGGACTGCCGCGTGCGCAGATTTTCAATCTCAGTGTCGGAAACCGCGTTTTCCGCCGGCGTTATCTTATCAAAATCAGCAAATAGCTCTGGCGCATAAGGCCGCGCGCGTTCGACAATCACCGGCGCATAAAACAACCCGGCGATAAACGCGATCAGCAAAAACACGAGCGCCCAAGCGAGACGAGCCCCCCACGATTTCGACTTCGGCTGTTCGGTTTCCTCGGGCTTCACCTCTGTTTCGGGTTTCGCGTCCGCCGCATCGGTTTTGTGGTCTCCCTCGGCAACCTCCAGATCAATGATCTCATCCGCGTCAGGATCTTTCGTTACCGCTTGCGCAGCGGCCACAGCACCAACGGCACCCGCTGCTGCAAGTTCTATATCGGCATCTGAACTCTCATCGCCGTCTTCCACGGCATCCGGTTCGGCAAAACCGTCACCTGCGTCACGCGGCGCGAGGTCATCATCGCCCATCGTCGCCTCGCTCAACTCATCAGCGACGTCGCTCTGAGACGTGATTTCGAGGTCATCAGCAATCTCATCATTTTGATCAACAGAGCGCAGGTGGGCGGCTTCGATAATGTCGAGTTCTTCGGGTTCGGGTTCGCTCGGCTGTTCGTCAAGCGTCTCTTCCTCATCCTCTTCATTCGCGGTGGACTCGTCGTTTATTTGGTTCGTCTCAGCGAGGTGTTCGGGCTCGTGGGTACCGTCATCTTCGATATCCTCGATATCATTATCTTTCGTATCGCTCGCCATCGCGTATCCGCCCCCTTCACCTAGGTCCGTCACTTCATCCGCCTCGACCGCCGCTTTGTCGCCATCATCAACGTTCCCATCGAGTCCCGCCGCCGCCAGCATGGCCCCAAGTCTTGGGGTTTCGGCGACATTTATCCCCTGCCAGCGTTCGTGTTCCGCAGCCCCTTGAAATGGCAGCGCCGCCACCTCGCTTATAGCGACTATGCGCGTGGACGCCAATCGCAGAGAGCCGAAAGTGCGCTCAATTGTTCGTTGGAAGATGGCTGCGGACCGTGGCGAGAACAAGAGCACCACATCGATTTTTTGTGCCTCGAGTGCGGCTTCCGCATCGGGCGTCAGATGGTCAATCTCGGTCGTTCGATAGGCGAGGTGTCTTGATATTCGAAACCCCAGGGTTTCGAGTGCGGGCAACGGGTCGGACCTGACGACACTCCCGTGGAGGTGGAGGAGCTCGACTTGTGAAAGTTCACCGGCGCGCTCCTTGCGAAACCATTGTTCAACCGTATCGACCAACGCCGCTGAATCACGCGGGCCGGTAATCACCTGAGTGAAACCTGCGTCGCCGGCGGCTTTTTCTGTCGCGGGTCCAACCGCGAAAACGGGAAGTGCCAGAATGCTCGGATCCACCTGCCAATCGGCACAGGCATTTGCCGCCGCGGCACTCGTCATGAGAAGCGCCGAGGGATCAACGCCTGGTGGCGGCGGGTCTGCAGTTTCAACCGAGAGAACAGGCGAGATGATCGTGTCCACGCCGCGCGCGTTCAATGTTGCTTTGAGCTCGAGACTCCGCTCGTGTGGCCGCGTGAGCAGAAAAAGCGGGCGGGCGGACTGTGTATCTACCACTCAGCCCCGCTTTCAGGAAAACAGAACGCCGGCAGCATCGCTTCGAAGCTGATCACCGAGCGCCTGGCCAAGCCGGGCCGCATCATTGGCCTCCGCGCGGTCTTCAGCCCGGAAAGCCCGCACTCCATCGGGGGTGTAGAGTGCCGCCCGGAGCGAGATATGCCCGGCATCATCTAGCGTTGCATGTGCGGCAATCGGCGTGCGGCAATCACCGTCAATCGCCGCCAGGAGCGCGCGTTCAGCTGCGATCGCATGAGCGCTTGGCATATCATCGAGCCGCATCAATCGCTCAGCAAGCGCCTGATTTTCGGTATTATATTCAATCGCAAGGGCACCTTGCCCGGGGGCCGGCAAAAGTTCATTCGTCGATAACGGACGCACATGGGTCATATCAGATCCGAGTCGCCGCAACCCCGCGCAGGCGAGAAACGTTGCATCAAATTGCCCCTCGAGCACTTTGTTGATGCGCGTCTGGACGTTGCCGCGGATCAGCGCGATCTCAATATCGGGACGCAGGGCCATGGCCTGGGCCGACCGTCGAAGCGAGGCGGTGCCTACGCGCGCACCCTTTGGCAACTGCGTGATTGAACGGATATCCGGATCCGTTGTAATGAGCGCATCGCGCGGATCTTCGCGCTTGGGTGTCGGACCAAGCGCCAAACCATCGGGCAACATTGTTGGCATATCTTTAAGCGAATGCACCGCGAAATCAATCGAGCGTTCGAGGAGCCCAGCCTCAAGCTCTTCGGTAAAGAGCCCTTTGCCGCCAACAGCCGCCAGCGCCCGGTCGGTGATCTTGTCGCCCTTTGTTTCAATGATGTGGAGGGTCACATCTTCGGGCGCGATGTCGTCATTCACCGCAAGGAACTGCGCGCGCACCCATTTGGTTTGGGTTAACGCAAGCGGGCTGCCCCGCGTCCCAATCACGATTTTCATGCCAAGCCCTCAATGAAAGTACGCCTGTCTGATTGCATTGGCGATGCCGCAATCGGTTGTCAAATTTGGTTTACGAAACTGATCGCGCTGTTGCAAGACGTGATGGGGGAAGAACGTCGAGGGGTTTGATTTGCGAGTAATTTCAGCTAAGCGCGGGAGCATAGATTTGTCGGAAGGCCGTTTCCGCTCAAGAAAGATCAACCCGTGGCAACCCGAACCCCCCTTGATCCAAACGACGCACCGATGCTGGGGATTGAGACAAGCTGTGATGACACCGCCGTCGCAATTGTCACGTCGGATGGAGACATTCTTGCTGATATCAGGCGTGGCCAGGCCTATGAGCATAAAAACTATGGCGGCGTTGTTCCCGAAATCGCGGCGCGCGCGCATGGGGTGCACCTGCCAGGCTTGATCAGGCAAGCATTTGCAGAAGCCTCGGTCGGCCCCGCCGCGCTCGCCGGGGTCGCCGCCACGGCAGGACCTGGTTTGATTGGCGGCGTTATGGTCGGTTTGGTCATGGCAAAGGCGATTGCGCTTGCGGCCGGCAAACCGCTGATTGCCGTCAACCATCTTGAGGGGCATGCCCTATCGGTCCGGCTTTCCGAGGCGGTTGAGTTTCCGTATCTGTTACTGCTGACCTCTGGGGGTCATTGCCAGTTTCTCCTCGTTGAAGATGTTGGGCGCTATCAACGGCTGGGGACGACGATTGACGATGCGGCGGGGGAAGCGTTCGACAAAACCGCGCAATTGTTGGGGCTCGGCTTTCCGGGGGGGCCGCAAATTGAAGCGATCGCCCAGACCGGTGATGAGACCCGGTTTCGATTTCCCCGTCCCGGGCTCACCATGCCTGGGCAAGTGCGGCCGCCTGCCGATATCGGCCCTTTCAACCTCTCCTTTTCCGGTCTGAAGTCGGCGGTCCGGCGCGAAGCCATGATGCTCGCCGCGAACGGCACGCTGTCCGAAACCGATCGCGCCGATATCGCCGCCTCGTTCCAACGCGCGGTCTGTGACTGTTTGGTCCGCCGGGCGGAGCGTGTGCTGGCTGCCTATCCGGGCGTGCCCACATTCGCGGTTGCCGGGGGTGTCGCCGCAAATCTGCTGATCCGCCGCGAACTTGCGGAGGCCTGTGATGCAGCGGGTCGACGATTTGTGGTGCCGCCGCAAAGATTGTGTACCGATAACGGCGCGATGATTGCCTGGGCCGGGCATGAGCGTTTGCGACGGGGCATGACAAGCCCGCTCGATTTCGCCGCGCGCGCGCGCTGGCCATTGGATGATCGCGTGGAACCCGTTGTGGGGTCAGGCAAACGAGGGGCGAAAGTCTAGCGTCAAGTGCCTAGCACAGGGCACGTTCCATGGATCGTATATCGGTCGGTCTGCTTTACCCGCGCGGGCAGCGATAGATCCGTTTTCCAACCATAAATTCACGCTGCGGGTGGGGTTCGCCGTCGATGTCGGCGTGGACCAGCTCCATCACGTCATCAGAAATGAAACGATACCGGTCAAAGTGCGATCGGCCGTCTGCCTCATAGAGGAGTTCGAGAAAAATTCGGTCATCGACCCGGGTCAGTATCTGCGATTGAAGGGGGAAGTCGCGCACCGATTGCTGACGAAGGATAATACCAACTTCGCTCCGTGAGATGTCGAGCAAGGCGACCTCTCCCGCGCAATTTTCAGCACTATCCCATGCCCATCGACCGAACGCTTTCGGCGTATCCTCAAATCCGCATCCTTGAAGACACCAGGCCAAACCAAGCAGCAAGGCAAGACCGAACCGGTTCGCGATCAAGGGCTGGCTAGGCAATCGGCGCATTGAGTTTCCTGATAGTAATGTTGTTCGGGTCAGCATGCCATCTCAGGCGCTTATGCCATGCCCTCGGAGGAAATGGCAATCCGCAGAACGGCAACAACAAACCCATACCTCGCTATGGTGAAGCCATCCTATGGTGAAACCGGTGGCCGGCCTTGCGCAAGCCTGGCCAGCACGATTGCGACCAGTAACATTGAGAACCCGGTGAATGTGCGTGGCCCAAAACTCTCAGCAAAAATGAGCCAGCCGAGGGCCGCCGTGACAACCGGCTGCAAAAGGAGAGAAAGTGAACCGAGTGTTGCCGGCACGGTTTTGAGGCCATGAACGATCAGCGTTTGCCCGCCGACCTGCGAGATCATGGCAAGCGCGGCAAGAATGCCCCACCCGGATAGGCTGCCTGGCAGCCAATCACCTTCCCAGATGGCAAAGGGGGCAAGCACGACCGCTGTGACGAAGCTGGTCACCGCCATCGCGAGCAAGGTTGGCCAAGTTCGTCGCACCGCCTTGATCAGCAACAGATAGGCCGCATAACAAACCGCCGTAAGGATCCCCAGCACATCACCGGTGAGCCTTGTCCCCCCAAGCCCGGCGCTTGTGCTCACCAGCATGGCCAAACTACAACCTGCAACACCGAGGGCAGCAAACATGAGCGGCGCGGGGCGCTCGCGATACTTTACCCACAACCAGAGGGCAACAAAGCAGGGGGCGACGTTTGCCAACAACGTTGCGTTGGCTACGGTCGTCCACATGATTGACAGATGCCAAACGGCAAGATCCGCGCCAAGCATAATTCCCGCGCCAAGGATCAATCGCCATTCAGCCCCACTTGTTTCCGACAATAAAATCCGAATTCTTCGGCCACCGCGCCGCTCATGGCGGAAGGCAAACAGGGCGAGCACGGGAACCGCCAGCACCATCCGCCAAAAAGCGCTAGCGACAGGTCCCGTTTCGCTCATGCGAACAAAAATTGCGGCGAATGCAATGCCAAGTGCGCCAAGCAAAAGAACAGCGTAGCCGCCCAACCATGGCCGAGACGCCGATATCTCGTCAGAGTGCTCCACTTGCGATTCCATAGCGATACTCTTGTTGCTATCGTATATTTTGATAGGTTGAAGTACGGTCGCCGCGTCTCGGCTTTCGCCTATACCATGGTCGAACGATCTTCAGAGGGAAATCAATATCGAAGCTGAAAATGTCATGGGGATTTATGATGTTGATCCGGTCTGAACGCTGGTTTCGCATGTGCGGATATATCGCAAGGATTTTGCGGTGGTGGGCGAACGTGAATTCACGTCGGGCTTTATTTCAGCTGGCAGTTTTTTCTGGATTCCTCGCGAGCAGCACCGCAAACGCGTTTGATGTTGAGCCTGATCACCCGGAAACGGGCACAGTCGGCTATACCGTCCCAGAAGATTTGAAGCGAAAGCTGGTCAGGCGGGCAACGGGTGCAAACCCACGGTGGAACAAGCAAGATCAGATCGAACTGGTCGACGGGCGGCGTTTCACCCTGCCCTATGCCGCGATCCCGGGTCGGAATGGGGCGGAAGATGTCGCTTTTTTCCAAGACGAAGCGCGAAGTATAGTCACCCAGACCCTCGCCCGCAGCAGCTGGCATGTCCTCACCGCACCGGATGCTGCCCCTGATCGGTATGGCGCGTTACCCGCCGTTTTGCTGAGCGAACAAGAGGCGAAGCCACTCACGGCATTCTTACTTCATGAGGGCGCAATGTGGGTGGAGCCCTCAGCGCAGGCGCCACGCCTGGGGAAGGGCGACGCGGGGAAAGGATGGCATCTCTTTGTCAAAGGATTGCTGGAAGCAGAGGCGGAAGCGCGCGCTCGCGGCCTGGGCCTTTGGCGATTTGCTGCGTTCCGGCCGCGGCGGGCTGATGGGGCCTGGCCTCGGAAATTTACCAACGATATCAATCGCTTTACGCTGGTTGAGGGCAGGCTTCTCTCGCTCGGGGAAACCAAACGCTACACATACTTGAATTTTGGAAGCCGTTGGCGCGAGGATTACACCGTCCGCATTCAGTCGCGGGACCGGGGTCGTATAGAGGCGTTTCTTGGCGCGCCTCTCACAGCGTTAACAGGTCAACGAATCCGCACCCGGGGCTGGATAACCGAGAAAGATGGACCCGACATGAAGCTCACGTCGGGTTTATGGATTGAAGTTGTACCTTAATCTGCGCGGCCTGATGACGCCGATGCGGTTGACGAGGGTCCTCGCGCTAGCTGGCGCTCACCAAACGCTCCGCATCATATTCAGGGAACTTTCCGGCCAGTTGCGCCTTCAGTTTATTGAGTGCCTGCGTCTCGATCTGCCGAACACGCTCCTTGCTGATGCCCATCCGTTCACCAAGCGCCGATAGCGTCACCGTTTGTTCGCTCAAGCGCCGTTCACGAATGATCGTGGCTTCACGTTCGTTCAATCGGCTCATTGCATCGGAAATGAGCTGAGTGCGAACAACACCATCCAGTCGATCAGAAACGACCGCATCGGGAAGCGGTGCCTCGCACGGGAGAAAATCCTGCCACTCGCTCTCACCATCTTCGGTCATCGTGGTATTGAGGGAGCGATCACCGCCTGTCAGCCGCGACTCCATGGTCTCCACATCTTTCAACCGTACGCCGAGCGTTTTGGCCATTTCGTTCCGCGCATCGGCGCTCATCGGGCCGTCGCTCGCCCCTTCGATCTGGGCACGAAGCCGGCGCAAATTGAAAAACAGGGATTTATGCGCCGCCGTGGTCCCGGTGCGAACGATCGACCAGTTGCGCAGGATGAAATCCTGAATGGCAGAACGGATCCACCAGCTTGCATAGGTCGAAAAGCGGATATCCCTCTCCGGCTCAAACCGTTGTGCCGCTTCCATGAGGCCGACGACACCTTCCTGGATGAGATCCCCGCGCGGCAAACCATAATGGCGGAAGCGCGTTGCCATCGATATGACGAGACGAAGATAGCTTTGGGTCAGTTCGGCAAGCGCATCTTCGTCCTGCTCGTCACGCCAGCGACGGGCAAGATTGAGTTCATGCTGCTTTTCCAACATTGGCGCCTGCATCGCAGACCGGATCATGGCGCGTTCATCGTGAGCGGTATTTGCTGAGATCGTGGTGACCATAGGTGACATCCTCATGCTAGTGCCTACTCTAACACGAAATACGCCGACTTGTTTCCCTTGGATCACCAGAATTTGAAAAAAAAGCTCGTAAAACCAATGTTTTACGAGCCTTTAACAATCTATTTAGTATAAAGTTGGGTGTTTGGCAGTGTTTACGCCGCGATTAAGATGTTTTCTAATTTTTCCATCGCATCGGTCTCTTCGATCGATTCCACCGCTGCAAGCTCACGGGCGAGACGACCGAGCGCGGCTTCGTAAATCTGACGCTCGCTGTAGGACTGTTCGGGCTGGTCATCACCACGATGAAGATCGCGAACCACCTCCGCAATCGATACCAAATCGCCTGAGTTGATTTTCGCCTCATATTCCTGAGCACGGCGGCTCCACATCGTCCGTTTGATCCGCGCTTTCCCTTTCAACGTGGTGAAGGCCCGATCGACAGTCGCGCGGTTTGACAACTTGCGCATGCCCGAAACCGTTGCCTTATTCGTTGGCACACGCAGGGTCATCTTTTCCTTTTCGAAACGCACCACATAGAGTTCAAGCGCCATACCAGCAATGTCTTGCCGCTCAAGCTCAACAACGTGGCCCACCCCATGTTTTGGGTAAACGACATAGTCACCGACTGCAAACTCGAGCGTTTTCTCTTTCGCCATAAAACTGATCCTGCTTCTTGTTATTGAATGACATCTTCTATGCGCACGCGATCCGCCCAAACCCTCAAGGGGACGAGGCGAACCGGTAACATCTGCTTTCGCGTGTCCAGACTTTGCATGCGCCCAAGTCCATGATCTCGATTATCTTCGGTTCAATCTTAATCAAGTTGGGCACTTTCCCATTTATGCTTCGTCTCCTACGGTCCCTCTTCTTCTATGCTCCGTCTTCGAGGCGCTCAAATGGCTGACAAGCAAAAAAGACCTGTCGGCAAGACGAAGTGTCTTTCCGAGGTCTATCGATCCAAATCCATGTTTAGTGCGTTGCAACCATCAACGTGAACCCCACAACCTGCGAAACGTCTCAAGATCAACACACCAACCGACAGCGACGTTAAGCGACCCCGCATTGGCAACTCACCGCTGGAGATCAACACGCCCGCCGTCATAAATCTGTCTTAGTATAACAGTTTTTTCATAAATTCATAGTGCATCGCACGATCACAAATACTTTTGCGACCCTAACCTGTTGGAATCAAAACATATCAATAGGGTTTCGTCATCTTGCACGCGCGAAGCAAACGGGACCTGTTTCGCGAGAATCACGCTGGCCCGTTGATATTTGACTTTGAAAAGCGCGAACTCAACGCGGAAACGATGGTACCGCTTGCCAGCGTCAGCACCCAGAACCATAAGCTCAGAAACGCTGCGGCCTAGCTGCCGGTGCCCGGTTTCTCGGAAAAATGCTCATCGAGCTTGTTTTCAACACCGTCCCACTCGGCGGCGTCAGCCGGGCTTTCGCCCTTGACGGTTATATTGGGCCATTTTTCGGCATATTTACCGTTGAATTCGACCCATTTTTCAAGCCCATCTTCGGTATCGGGCAAAATCGCCTCTGCTGGACATTCAGGCTCACAGACCCCGCAATCGATGCATTCGCTGGGGCTGATCACCAGCATGTTTTCCCCCTCATAGAAGCAATCGACAGGGCAGACTTCCACACAATCCATGTATTTGCATTTGATGCAGTTGTCGGTGACAACATACGTCATTGAAGGGTCTCCTCACTCAATTATCGGGCAGTGCGCCGCGAACACCATTTCCGTTTGGCATAGGCGCTGATGTGCGGCAAGGGCATTTTGAAACCCGAAACGTCGCGGGACGTCAACCAAATTTGACACCCATCAATCATGGTTGCGCGCTAAGTATCCAAGAAGCTTCTCAGCTTTCGCGAGCGGCTCGGATGCTTCAACTTCCGCAGCGCCTTCGCCTCAATCTGGCGAATCCGCTCACGCGTTACCGAAAACTGCTGACCCACTTCTTCAAGCGTATGATCGGTATTCATTCCAATCCCGAATCGCATCCGAAGAACACGCTCCTCACGCGGCGTCAAAGACGCAAGCACGCGGGTCGTCGTTTCCTTCAGATTGGCGTGGATTGCCGCATCAACAGGCAGAATCGCGTTTTTATCCTCAATGAAGTCGCCAAGATGGCTGTCCTCTTCATCACCGATCGGGGTTTCGAGGCTGATCGGTTCTTTGGCGATTTTCATCACCTTGCGAACCTTCTCAAGCGGCATCCCCAATCGCTCTGCGAGCTGCTCCGGAATGGGCTCATGACCCAATTCGTGCAACATCTGTCGTGAGGTGCGCACCAGCTTGTTGATTGTCTCAATCATGTGCACCGGAATCCGGATCGTGCGCGCCTGATCCGCAATCGATCGGGTAATCGCCTGGCGGATCCACCAGGTGGCGTAGGTCGAGAATTTGTAACCGCGGCGATACTCAAACTTATCGACCGCCTTCATCAACCCAATATTCCCCTCCTGGATCAAATCAAGGAATTGCAGCCCGCGGTTGGTATATTTTTTGGCAATCGAAATCACCAAACGAAGGTTGGCCTCAACCATTTCCTTCTTCGCAATCCGCGCTTCTTTCTCACCCTTTTGAACGGTGAGGACGATCCGGCGAAACTCTTCGACATGGAGCCCGACCTTGCCCGCAATATCGCCGATCTGCTCGCGAATATTGTCGATTACCTCGCGCTCTTGAGTCACAAAAGATGCCCATTTCTTATCGAGCGTTTGCACACGTTCAGGCCAACCGGCCTCCACCTCATTCCCCAGATAATGCTCAAGAAACTGCTTCCGGGGCACCTTATGCCGTTCGGCAAGACGCATCAATTTACCGCTCAAACTCATCAATCGGCGGTTCAAGCCATAGAGCTGATCAACCAGAAATTCGATCCGGTTGTTATTGAAATGAAGTTCCTGAATTTGCTGGGTGAGATCTTTTTTAAGCTTATTGAAGCGCCGCTCCTGAGCGATTGTAATGATCTCATTCGATTGCGCCGCCATGAGGCGAACCTCTTGGAGCTTGGCAAATTTCTTATACGTCGCCTGAATCTTGGCAAATTTCTCGTGAGCTTCGGGCTTTAAGAGCTCTTCCATTGCGGAAAGCGACAGGTTGTTCTCGTCATCATCGTCGTCGGCGTCACCCGCGCCCTCTTCAC
>JBCDDR010000039.1:0-15687 GCA_039180205.1 Pseudomonadota bacterium
CGAAATCCCAACCGCGAGGAGGGCTACTGGCGTTGCCTTCGCCGTACAGATCATCGATGCGGCGCGCGCCAAATAATCCGGGGGATAAAAAGTATCCGCATCACAGATCACCAGCCACTCCGATGTGGCTTCCATGAGGCCTCGGTTCATTGCATGCGCCTTTCCCGGCACCGCTTCTTGAAGAAACCGACATTCAACCTGATCGTTTCGATGATTTTCCAGAAATGACTTTGCCGTTGCTGTCGATTGATCTGTTGATGCGTTATCGACGAGGATGAGCTCGGTAGGAAAAAAGCTTTGTTTGCACAAGCTATCGAGGGTGGCTTCGATGAATTCCGCCTCATTAAAATAGGGAACGAGGACGGAAAACCCGGGCAGTTCATCGCGTTGAGTCACGGCTTCGGACATATGAGATATGCCTCTGGGTGATGACGATGGGCTTGATGCTAAGGGCGCCAGAGGGTCCTTCATACACCTTTTCGCTTGGCAATCGCTCCGGAACGCCCTATCGGCTGTGCGCCATGACCGCAACCCGAGAAACCATGACCAGCGCGCCCGATGCCTCACCGGATTATACCGACCGCGGGCCAGCGCCTGATGGTTTCGCTGAACCCAGTCATCAAAACCGACCATGGGTGAGGCGCATTTCATCGGTTCTCAAGGTTGCGATCATAATTGCGGTGATTGCTTATCTCATTCTTCGCCTATCGCAGATTGGGTGGGGTGATGTATGGACATCATTACCGACCAACCCCGCCTTTTATCTGATTTTTCTCGCGATCTACCTATCGTTACCGCTTTCGGAAATTGTGATCTATCGAAAGCTCTGGCAGCGTCCGCTCAGGAGCGCATTCCCGGTGCTATTGCGCAAACAAGTGCTCAATTTCGGGGTTATCGGCTATTCGGGAGAGGCCTATTTCATTTTCTGGGCACGCGAAAAACTCGCTTTGCGTCGGCGGGTCATTTTCCATGCGATCAAAGACAACAATATCCTTTCGGCAATCGCGTCGAACGCGTTGACACTGATCCTCCTCTTCGCTTTTTTTGCGTCGGGAGAGCTTGATCGCTTCATGGTCAACGACGAAAATGCCGAGCTTTACGTCGGACTCACTGCTGGGTTCAGTCTCCTCCTCCTGCCAACGCTCTATATCCTGAGACGTCGTATTTTTGCGCTTGGGGCGCGGCTCGGCCTCGTCATCCTTGGTATTCACTTTGGTCGACTGCTTGTTGTCCAGGTGCTGCAAGCCGGGCAATGGGCAGTTGCCCTGCCCGATGTGCCCTTCACCGCCTGGCTGATGTTCCTGACACTTCAGATGGTGCTGACCCGGATTCCGTTTCTGCCCAATAAGGATCTCATTTTTTTGGGCGCGGGGCTCAGCTTGACCGGCGCCGTGGATGCACCTGAAGCGGCTGTCGCGGCGATGTTTCTGGCTGCGGGTGCATGTACACAACTCGTCAATCTGCTCGCGTTCACCACGGCGACGGTTTGGGAGCGGTTGCACCCGGTTACCTCAGCAACGAATGGGTCCTGACCCTAAGCCACCGGCGTTGCGGATTTCAGCCGATCCCGGAAAACCTTGCGCGCCTTGGCGACCTTAGGCGCGACCACCGCCATGCAATAAGGCTGGCTCGGATTATTGATGAAATAATCCTGATGATAATCCTCCGCGGGCCAGAATGTCACCGCCGGCGTGATTTCGGTCACGACCGGGCCATCCCAGATCTCGGCAGCGGCTTTGGCCTTTTGCTGTGCAACTTCGCTCTGTTCGTCATTATGAGTAAAGATAACCGAACGATACTGTGTGCCCACGTCATTACCCTGACGGTTCAGCTGCGTTGGATCATGGATTGTAAAGAACACGTCCAAAATATCACCAAAGCTGATCTCTTCGGGATCGAACGTGACTTGCACAACTTCGGCATGCCCCGTTGACCCGGCACACACCTGCCGATATGTCGGGTTATCGTTTGCACCACCCATATAGCCTGAAGTGGCCATCGCGACGCCGCGCAGATCTTTATATACCGCTTCCAAGCACCAGAAACATCCGCCACCAAGTGTTGCCACTGCATGTTGCGCCATATCCATCATCCCTTCACCGATTGTTCCGCCTGCCTCACGCAGGGCCGACCCCGTCGCCTGTTCACTCGAAATAGGCGACCCGCGGCCCTACGGCAAGTGGAGGTGTAGATGTTGGGACCATTGAGCGCGGATATCTTCGCCCTTTTGACTTTTGTAAGCTTCCTGACCTCGGCCATGACGGCAGCCTTCGGAATCGGCGGGGGTGTTGCCCTGATGGCGGTGATGGCGCAGGTCATGCCGCCTTTCGCGCTCATTCCCGTGCATGCGGTGGTTCAGATGGGGTCAAACATTTCGCGGCTCATTCTTTTGTTCCGCGATGTCAATTGGTGGGCGACGGGGTGGTTTGCCGTCGGCGGCCTTGCGGGGGCGCTCACCGGGGTCAATACGGTGGTGACGCTTGATGCCGCCATTCTCCAGCTCATTCTCGGGGTCTTCATCCTGGTGAGCTTTGCTGTCCCCAGCCGCATAACGGCAAAAGCGGGAGCACCGCTTGTTGTATTGGGTGCCGTCCTTTCAACATTCACCAGTTTTTTCATCGGAGCGTCGGGGCCGTTGACCTCGGTCGTTGTCAAGTCACTGGGGATTGAACGGCACGCCCATGTCGCAACCTTTTCCGCTGCGATGAGCTTGCAACATGGGGCGAAGATTATTGCTTTTGGCTGGTTGGGCTTTGCCTTCGCCGAATATGCGATTGCCATGGTCGCCATGATCAGCGCAGGGTTTTTGGGAACACTTGCCGGGCGCTTCCTGCTCAACAAAATGAGCGAGACATACTTCCGATGGGGGTTGAATGGCTGTTTGGCCCTGCTCGCGCTGAGGCTGATCTATATTGGCATTACCGGACTAAATGCCGATCCAGCATAAAAGGCCGTAGCATTTGCCAAACCCGAGTGTCCAAACCGCGTAGGCAATCAAATCGAGCGCGAGCATCGCAACGAGAAAAGGCGCCACCGCATGACGAAGGATAACCGAAACCCCGGTGCGGGTCAGCCGCGCGGAAGGAAGATCATAGCCGCGAACAGGCATTTTCCGGCTGGATTTCAGATGGTTTTGTTGCACATCGGTTTTCCTCGATATGTTGGACAGGCTATCGGCCGCATCGCATTTCGGCAAGTGCCTGCCGTGTGTCGCGCCAGAAGGACTTGACCCATGGGGGTCACCGTTCGGATCATTGATCAGGCAAAGGCGAAGGCCCTTAATGAGATATCCGGATGCGCACGGACGCCATTGCAGCAGGATTGGCGCTATGGCGCCGCGATGGCGGCTCAGGGTATCACGCGGTTCTGTGTTTTATGCGAATCGCATGATCATAAACCCGTTGCCTGGCTCCAGGTCTATAAGCGGCGTATCGGCGGGTTGGTCCCCATTGCTTTCATCCAGCGGGGCATCTGTTGGCTGGTACCAGACAGTCACCGTGACGCGGCACGTGAACGTCAGGCGAAATATGCGCTTATCGATGAAATTCAGTCGGCAATCGCCCCGCGCATTGTTTGGTCGAGCGAGGTCGCAGTCGCGCGCACACCCGATGATACCCTGGCGGGTGAAGATATTTGCGATGGCGACCTTCCGAAGCGGGCCCGACAGGTGGCAACTGGTGATAGTACGGTATGGCTCGATTTAAGCTCTGATGAAGCGGCGCTGCGCGCGAGGCTCAATGGGAAATGGCGAAATGGCCTCAAACGGGCGGAGGCTGCCGACATTGATGTCCAAGCTTTCCAGAATTGGAACCACCAGGCCGACGCCCTTCTGAAACGCGAAGCGGCCCAGCAACGCATTAAGCGCTATTCGGCCCTGCCCACAACACTCGCGCGTGGCTTTCATGAGGCATCCGTCGTAACGAGAACCCCCTCCTGTTTACTCGTTCAAGCGGTTCAAACGGGTGCGAAAACCGACGCGCCACTCGCTTCGGCGCTCTTTCTGATTCACGGACAAAGTGCAACATACCATATCGGCTGGTCAAGCGATGCGGGTCGCGCACAGAACGCGCAAAATCTTGTGCTGTGGCGCACTCTTGGTGAATTGAAAGCGTTGGGCGTTACTACTCTCGACCTTGGCGGGGTCAACACCAGGACCGCCCCGGGGCTTGCGCGGTTTAAGCTCGGCATGGGGGGCATGCCGGTGACATATGCCGGGACCTATTTCATTTCTGGAAGACCGAGACTATAGCCGCTTTCTATATAACGATTCGTTATATTTTTTTGCCATAAAACTCTTGAAGAGTATATTTATTGGATATATACATGTCCGCCATATGAGCATGCGGCCGATGAGCGATCTTGATCAATCTGCGCGTGCCACAGGGGCGATGGGTAAAAAAGGAGAAAGCGATGATCAGAACGATTTTGAGGGTGGCTGCGCCCGTCTTGGTCATTGGCGGTGCAATTGCTGGGCTTTTTGTACTCAATGCAGCGGGCCCTGAACCTGAGAAAAAACAGGAGGCGGCACGCCCGATCTCATTGTTTGTTGAAACGCCAACGCGTGAGACCATAACCTTGAGTGTGATCACCCAGGGCGAGGTAAGGCCGCGCCGGGAGATTGACTTGGTCGCCCAGGTTTCGGGCCGGGTGATCACGGTCGCCGACCATTTTGTTCCTGGTGGATTTGTGTCCCCGGATGATGTGTTGGTGAAGGTTGAAGATACCGACTACCGGCTGGATATGGTGCGCGCGCGTGCCCGCCTCGCGGAAGCCCGCTTGGAGCTTGATCAACGCAAGGCCGATGGCGATATCGCGAAACGTCAGTGGGAAGAATGGCTTGCTGATAAGCCATCCCCTCTTGCGCTCCGACAGCCACAGATCGCCCGTGCGCAAGCACAGTATAATGCCGCTGAAGCTGACCTGGAAGATGCCCGTCTCGATGTCAGGCGCACATTAATCAAGACGCCATTCGAGGGCCGTATTCGGGAAACGATGGTTGATATTGGCCAATTCGTCGTGGTGGGCACCCAGCTGGCGCGTGTTTTTTCAACTGACCGGGTCCAGGTTCGCTTGCCCCTGACCGACGAGCAATTCGCCCAACTTAACTTGCCGATTGCCTATTCATCAGCAGATGGCGCCGACTTTCCTGTGAAACTGAGCGCGGTGGTTGCCGGCCAAACCCGGTCATGGACCGGCCGGATCGTCCGTACCGACGCCAGCATCGATCCGCAGACCCGTCTTGTTCATGCTTTCGCTGAGGTGATCGACCCCTACGGCGAGGGCGCCGATAATGGCGTGCCTCTGGCTGTCGGGCTGTTTGTCACGGCTGAAATCGCAGGCGAACAAATCGTTGATGCAACCATGATCCCGTCTGCTGCGCTTCGTAACGGAAACACGGTTTATGTGGTTGACGAAACCTCTACCCTCCACCGCCGCGAGGTTGGCGTAAGAGCTTATATTGATGACCGCGTTGTCGTCGACACAACCTTTGCGTCTGACGAAACGGTTGTGGTGTCACCCTTGGGAGCGGCACGCGAGGGGATGACTGTTGAGGCAGTGCCGATTGAGCGGCGCGCCCAACTTGCAAAACTGGCTACGCAAGGCTGAGCCTCAAGCCATTCACCTGAACCCATAGACGCACAACGCGGCATTAACGCATAGGACGCAGACCATGAACGGAATGATCAGCTGGTGGGCAAAAAATACAGTCGCGGCAAACCTCCTTATGCTGCTCATTTTGGTGGCGGGGATTTTATCCTTCAGCACAATGCGCCGCGAAACATGGCCTTCGGTGCAGGTGAGCTGGGTGCGAATCAATATGGCCTGGCCTGGTGCCGCCCCGCAGGAGGTTGAGGAACAGCTCGTTCAGCGGATTGAAGAATCCATCAAAGACATCGAATTTGTCGATCGGCTTCAGTCTTCTGCGCAAGAGGGCCGCGCCGAGGTCATGGTCCAGGCGAATACGAAGGCGGAAATCAACGATTTCATCAATGACATCAAGGTCCAGCTCGACGGGATCAATACATTCCCGCGAGACGCCGAAAGGCCAATCATATCTTCGGTTTATAGTCGCGATGAGGTCATCAGGCTCGCCGTCCATGGCAATGTGCCTGAAACCGATCTGCGCGACATGGCCGATCAAATCCGCGATGAGGTGGCCTTGCTGCCGAGCGTTGAGCTGATCGAGCTTTTTGGTGCGCGCGACCGTGAGGTTTCGATCGAGCTCTCTGAAACGAGCATGCGCCAATATGGCGTCACCTTCGATCAAGTGGCCCAGGCAGTTCGCGCCTCGTCTCTCAATCGATCCTCTGGGAGAGTGCGAACCGAAAATGGCGATATATCGCTCCGGGCGGTGAACCTTGCCGATACCGCAGAGGAATTTTCAAAGATTGTCGTACGCCAGAATGCCGATGGCGGCATTGTCCGCCTTGGCGATATTGCCTCGGTAAATGATGGGTTTGTTGAGGATGAGTTGCTCGCGACACTCAACGGCGAGCCCGCCGTTCTGGTTCAGGTGATGTCGGGGCCCAACACCGATGTTGTGAAGATTTCTCAGGCTGTGAGTGAGTGGCTCCCCAAACGCCAGGCGCGTATGCCAGAGGGCATGTCCGTGACGATGTGGTGGGATTCATCCAAAGTCTATAAGGACCGGGTGGAAACAATCGGAAGTTCAGCTTTCTACGGGCTGATCCTCGTATTTCTTGTTCTCATCCTCACGCTTCGGCCTAAGGTCGCGATGTGGGTGACCATTGGGATCGCAACCGCTTTTGCCGGTGCCTTCATTCTCCTTCCCGCCAATGGTGTCACGCTGAACATGCTCTCCTTGTTTGCGTTTCTTCTGGTCCTCGGCGTTGTCGTTGATGATGCGATTGTGGTTGGGGAAAACATTCATCACCAAGGGCAGATTGATGGCAAAGGCGGGCTCGACGCCGCGATCCTGGGTACGCAACTTGTCGCAAAGCCGGTGATTTATGCCGTGTTGACCACGATGGTGGCCTTTGCGCCGTGGCTTTTCTTATCGGGCGACACGGTGCAGTTCACCCGCCAGATTTCTATCATCATCGTCGCCTCGCTCAGCTTCTCACTCGTTGAGGCGCTGTTGATCCTGCCTGCGCATTTATCGAAAATGAAGCCGCGGACAGACCTTGGTCGGTTTGGCCGCCTGCAAAAGCGGATCGCCGATAGCATCGTTACATTTGCGAACGGTCCCTATCGTCGGTTGGTCACCGCCGCCGTGAAGTCACGCTATCTGACCGCGAGTCTTTTCATCGGCTTCTTCATCATTTCAGTCGGGTTTCTGTCGAGCGGTATCCTGAAGTTTAACTTTATGCCCGAGGTCGAAGACGAACAGATCTCGGTGAGTGTCGAGTTGCCCGATGGCACGCCCTACTCACGGGCCTTGCAGATCCTCGACCAGCTTCAGCGTGCTGAGAAAAAGCTCGTCGCTGAAGTGGACGCGCGTTCAGAGGACGGCAAGGGCCGGTTGATCGAAAACTGGTATACCCGGTCACGTACCGACAGTGTTTTGGCACTGGTGCAGCTTGCTCCCCCTGAAGTGCGTGACATGTCAGCGAAACAAGCGGCGGATCGTCTGCGTGAGCTGATTGGCGAAATTCCTGACGCGAAAAACATTGAGGTTGGCTATACGATCAACGGTGGTGGTGCTGATTTCGAGTTTTCGGTAAATGCCGCAGATTTGGACACCTTGCGCGCCGCAGTGGCCGACTTCAAACGGCAGTTGGAAACCTATGACGGTGTCTTCGATGTGCGCGATAACCTGGAAAGCGCCGCCGATGAAATTCAGCTTTCACTCAAGCCCGGGGCGGAAACGCTTGGGGTAAACCTCGATACCGTTTCACAGCAAGTGCGTCAGGCCTATTTCGGCGAGGAAATCCAGCGTCTGCCGCGCGATGGGCAGGATGTGCGTGTCATGCTGCGCTACCCGCGCGAAAGCCGTCAACGGATCCAGAGCCTAAGCGATTTCCGGGTCCGGATGGAAGATGGCCGCGAAGTCC
Source organism: Pseudomonadota bacterium (assembly GCA_039180205.1). Taxonomy (GTDB): domain Bacteria; phylum Pseudomonadota; class Alphaproteobacteria; order Sphingomonadales; family JBCDDR01; genus JBCDDR01. The sequence goes on from JBCDDR010000039.1 coordinate 8,016, forward strand.
CACTGATGCAGGTTGCTGACATCACTTACAAGCCCGGCCTGAAGCGGATCAACCGGCGCGAGCGGCAGCGCTCTGCCGTGGTCTCCGCTTCGTTGCGCGACGACAATCGCGTGTTGATTACCCGCGACCTCGAAGAAAATTTCTTCAAGGGTTGGGAAGCGAAGTTCCCCGGTGTCACCCGCGGTGCCATTGGCGAAGCCGAAGGCGAGGCGCAGTTCCTGAAAGAGGTGCAAAGCCTTTATTTCATCGCGTTTTTCATCATGTACATGCTGATTGCGGTCGCTTTCAAATCCTATGCCTTGCCGTTACTGGTTATGACGGCCATTCCCTTTGGCTTCATGGGGGCGGTGTTCGGTCATGTCACGATGGGCATTTCGATGGCGCTTTTCTCGTATTTTGGTATTGGCGCGGCCGCTGGTGTGGTGGTGAACGATAATCTCGTGCTGGTGGATTATCTCAATCGTCTCCGCGCGAAAGGCATGGACGGCGTCTCGGCGGTGATTGAGGCGGGGGTTGGGCGTTTTCGACCCATCTTGCTGACCTCGGTGACGACCTTTATCGGTCTCGTCCCCATGCTTTTGGAGCGGTCCACCCAGGCGCAGTTTTTGAAACCCGCAGTGGTGTCGCTCGGTTTCGGTGTGTTGCTCGCAACGTTTGTGACCTTGCTCCTCGTTCCGGCCCTCTATGTGATCGGGATGGATCTCAATCGCGCGGGCAGCTGGACCAAACGCACAAGCAAACGGGCTTTGCGCTGGTGGCTTGGTCGTCCATCGCCGAAACCATCCAGCGTAAGCCCCCGCGAACCCGCCGAGTAGCCTTGCGGTCACGCCGCGCGAAAAAGATACGAAACGAACTTGATGCCTGGGGCGAGGGGGGTGTACCTCCTCGCTGTATGGCATTTGTCTCATCCCTTTCTTCAATTTCGAAGCTCGCCGATGACGTCCTCAGCGGAAACCGTCGAGCACTTGCCAAGGCCATTACGCTCGTCGAATCCGATCAACCCGGACATCGCGGTGACGCTGAAACTATGCTCGACAAAATTGTCGCCCACACGGGGAACGCGCGCCGGATTGGCATCTCGGGGGCGCCAGGGGTTGGCAAATCGACCTTTATCGACGCCTTTGGAATGGCGCTCGTTGAGCAGGGGCAGAAGCTCGCGGTTCTGGCGGTAGATCCTTCTTCGCGCCTCGGCGGCTCCATCCTCGGCGATAAAACCCGGATGGAACAGCTCTCGCTCCATCCCGGCGCCTATGTGCGCCCCTCTCCCTCTGCTGGTTCGCTCGGGGGCGTTGCCCGCCGCACACGTCAGGTGATGATGCTTGTTGAAGCCGCTGGGTTCGATACCGTGATTGTCGAAACGGTCGGTGTTGGGCAATCTGAAACGGCGGTCGCCGATATGACCGATATCTTTCTGCTATTGCTCAATCCGGGGGGCGGCGATGACCTCCAGGGCATCAAACGCGGTATTATGGAACTTGCTGACCTGGTGATTGTCAACAAGGCAGACGGTGAGCTCGAGGGTGCGGCCCGGCGAGCCCAAAATGATTATCGCGGCGCGCTCAGCCTGATGCGCCCCAAGCATATCGGATGGCAGCCTCCGGTTCTCAAGGTGTCAGCACTCACGGGCCGGGGCCTTGACGCGGTGATCGGCCAAATCGGCAGGTTTTTCGATCATTTGAACGAAAGCGAGGCGCTTGAACGTCTGCGTGCTGACCAACGCGTGGCCTGGTTCCGCGATGAACTGGCTCAGCAGGTCTGGGAGCATCTTCATCAGGTGCCCGAGCTCTCGCATATGCTGGCGACGGAGACCGATAAGGTGCGGGCGGGGAAACGGGCACCAACCGCCGCCGGCCATGCCCTTGTGAAACAGATATTTGATCGCAGCTGAGCTCAAACGCGACTTGACCCACTGCGGTCCTTCGCCTATAGCCTCACGGTTTCAAGAGATTGATGATCCCGTCTGGTTTAAATTTACCAGCCAGACGGAATGGACTTAAGGACAAGGTTATGGCTCGCGTATGTGAATTGACCGGCAAGACGGTTATGACCGGAAACAATGTTTCGCACGCCCAAAACAAAACGCGTCGGCGGTTTTTGCCGAACCTCACCCGCGCCACACTGATGAGTGACGCGCTCGGTCGTTCGTTCAAATTCAAGCTGGCGACAAGCGCCCTTCGCACGGTTGAGCACAAAGGCGGCCTCGATAAATTCCTGCTTGCGGCGAAGAGCGAGACGCTTTCGCTGCGCGCCCGCCGCGTGAAGCGCGACATTCAAAAGGCGGTATCGGCTGCGGATAATTCTTCGGCTGCGTAAGTCACCGGTACCAATACCGGTTTGTCTTGGCGCTTAGGCGACCTGAGTGTGTGAGGTCTGTTTAGCTGGCGGAATGTCCTATGCGTGTCATCTCGGTAGATCGATTGCGCGAAAAGGCCAAACGAACACTTCCTGCGCCGATTTTCCACTATATCGACGGAGCCGCCGACGATGAGTGGTCAAAGGCCAATAATCAATCTGCCTTCTCGCGCTATTGTCTGAACCCTCACTATCTGCGTGATATCTCCGAGGTTGATACCCGCACGACGGTGCTCGGGGCGGAGATGGCTATGCCGCTCATTCTCTCTCCGACCGGTATGTCTCGGCTTTTCCATGTCGATAAAGAATATGCCGTGGCTTCGGCGGCTGCCAGGGCGGACCTCATGTATTCATTGTCCACGGTGAGTACGGTCAGTATCGAGGACATTGGCGCCCATACCACCGGACCGAAGATGTTTCAGATCTATATCCACAAGGATCGGGGGTTAACCTCAGAGCTGATCGCGCGAGCGCGCGAAGCCGGGTTTACCGCGCTTTGCCTCACGGTGGATACGCCGCTGGCAGGCAACCGCGAACGCGACCACGAGTGGGGGTTTGCCATGCCTCCGAAACTCACGTTGAAAAGTATCGCCAGCTTTCTCTGGCATCCGCGCTGGGGCCTCGACCTCGCCCGGACGCGCGATCTCAAGCTTGCTAATCTGGTTGATCGGCCAGGTCGCCCTATCGATCAGGCAGACGGTATCATGGCCTATATCGATAGCCAGTTTGATCGAACAATCACCTGGGATCATGCCGCGCGGGTGATCGAAGAATGGGGCGGCCCGTTCGCTGTGAAAGGCGTTCAATCGGTGGCGGATGCCAAGGCCTGTGTCGATATCGGGGCAAGTGCGATTATGATCTCCAATCATGGCGGTCGTCAGCTCGATACGACACCGGCACCGGTGGACTGCGTGCGTCCAATACGCGAGGCGATCGGCGACTCATTGGAATTGATCGTTGATGGCGGTGTGAGGCGTGGCACCGACCTCATTAAGGCTTTGGCGCTCGGTGCAAACGCGGTTTCCTTTGGCAGGCCTTATCTATATGCGCTTGCCGGCGGCGGAGAGCCCCTGGTGACGGCGCTTCTCAAAAAGTTCAAGGAAGAGGTCGAACGCGATCTGGCTCTGGTTGGTTGCCGATCGGTTTTTGATCTGGGGCGGGACCATGTCTCCGAGGCTCGCCATCACTATTCCTAGCAGATGAAAGCTGAATGCTGGTCGGGGAGAGAGGATTCGAACCTCCGGCCCCTGCGTCCCGAACGCAGTGCTCTACCAGGCTGAGCTACCCCCCGATGCGGATGCGGTCAGCATCATAAGACAGAACAAAAACACCAATTCGAACTCTGTCTTCTTCGGAGCCGATGCTATACGCGGCTCCCCTGCGCGATGCAATATGCTTTTCATCGGAACTTCGTGGCATGCGCGGCAGTGATTAAGGGCCCTGAGCCTAGGCCCAGTATCCTACGCCCAGTATCCATATAATCCCGGACCCAACGAAAAAAGGCCCGCAATTAATTGCGGGCCTTTTATTATCTGACCATGTTGGCCGAATGTGTGATGGTTACGCAGCGGCCTGTCGACGACGGCGGGCAGCAATACCCATCCCGATCAGACCAACACCCAGGATACCCATGGACGCAGGCTCAGGGACGTCTGTAGGGGGAGGGTTACGCTTCGTTTTGCGGTCCTTGATGTCGACCCAGCCTTCACGACCGAAATGGAAGTTCTTGATACGGCCGTTCCGACGATAGCTTGCGCTCAGATCGTCAACAAAGTGAAACCAAATCCCGATTTCATGCTCAAAGCGGACGCCATCCCAACGATCACGCTTCGGATCATTCGCGGGCAGATGACGGAAGTCCTGAGGCACATACGCATTGATGTTTGTCACATCAATCGTGAACTCAGCCAAGCCAGCATTCACATCGCTGACGCTGAACGCGTCGGTGAACGATGCAATAAACTCGCCCGGATCATTCCAACTATCGGCTTTGTTTTCCCCATTGTAGTTGTACGCGGTGATACGATTATTTTCGAGATCACCGTATAGGATCGCATATTCGTTCTGGAAAAATTTTGGATTTGGTCCGTCCGAAATGACGAGCCAGAAACCTTCGGTCGAATTCTGTGCAAACTCAAAGCTACCCGTAAGTGATTCGACACCGCCATCATTAGTGTACGTCAACCCAAGGTTTTTAATCGCATTTGCGTTTGGTCCACCACCTTTCCCCGAGCGGTGGAAGCTCCAGCTTTCAAAATCGTTAGATGCATGTGCCAGGGACGTCCCCAGACCCATGCTGAATGTGGCGGCCAAAGCACCCACACCCAATAGCCCCATAAGTTTTTTCATTGTAACTCTCCTTACCCAGCCTCGACAGAAACCCCTGATCGGAGGCATTGTTAGAGAGGGAAGCAAGCGCTGTGCCATCTGAATAAAAGGTTAAAAAAAACTTAAAATACAGTATGTTATGCAGAGTTACAGTTTAATTAGTAACGGTTAAATAACGAAATTGTAAGGAATTCCGACAGGAATTGTTAGGAGGTTGGCTAATTCTCACCGATGTACTGGCTCGTTGGATAAACATTGTATCAGTTTGGCACGGACTTTGAAAATCCTAAGCATTTTCGTAGATTGACAATGCTGTTGCTCAAATCGCCTAACCGTTTGTTTGCCGTAACGAAAATCTTACAGTTACGAGAGTGTGACATAATCGACAGGAAATGTGGCGGAGTGAAGCATCGCCAGGCGTTCGTGATTGCGCGGCCGATCTATCAACTTGCGGAACTGTAAAGAATACCGACGTCGGTGCGAAGCCTGTTCACCCACGCTCAATCAGCAGAATCTAATAGGCGCGCGCAATGCAAAATTCGACAATATCCATCAGCGCTTTTTTGGCGGCATTGTCGGGGAAAAGCGCCAGTGCATCCTTTGCCCGCGCGCCGAAATGTGTCGCGCGCTGCACGGTGTCCTCAATCGCGTTATGCTTGGCCAGAAGTGCCAGCGCACGAGGAAGGTCCTGCTCACTTTGGGATACATCTTCAAGCGTACGTCGCCAGAAAACACGCTCTTCCTCATCTCCGCGTCGGTAGGCGAGAATGACCGGTAACGTAATCTTGCCTTCGCGGAAATCGTCGCCCACAGATTTGCCAAGCTCCGCCTGATTGGCGTTAAAGTCGAGAGCGTCGTCAATAAGTTGGAAGGCAAGACCGAGGTTCTGCCCATAGCTCGAAAGCGCTTCACCGTCTGCTTTCGGCCGTTCGGCGACAACGGCCGCAATCTGGCAGGCGGCGGCAAATAGTGCGGCGGTTTTTGATCCAATCACCTCAAGATATGTATCTTCGCCGGTGGTCAGATCATGAGCGGTTGTCAATTGAAGAACTTCGCCCTCAGCAATGATTGACGAGGCCCGGGAGAGAATGCGCAAAACTTCGAGAGAGCCATCCTCTACCATCAATTCAAAAGCGCGGCTGAATAGAAAGTCACCGACCAGCACCGAGGGTTGGTTGCCCCAGATTGCATTCGCGGTTTCCTGCCCCCTGCGTAATCCACTGTCGTCAACGACATCATCATGAAGCAACGTCGCGGTGTGGATAAACTCGACACATGCGGCCAGCTTACACTGACGACGCCCGGCGTAGCCCAGCATCTGAGCACTCGCCAGCGTCAGCATGGGGCGAAGTCGTTTGCCGCCAGAGGCGATCAAATGACCGGCAAGCTCAGGGATCAACGCGACCGAACTCTGCATCCGTTTGAGAATGATCTCGTTAACATCCATCATATCGGAGGCGACCATCGATTGCAGCCTTTTCAGGGCTTGTTGCGATGGGTCGGGCCGCGGGGCGACTTTCGGAGATATTTGCGATACGCTGCTCATATGTCCCGTTTACGATGGGAAACCCCTATCGTAAATGACATTATTGTCTCATAGCACCAGGGTGAGCGACTGATCGATCTCGAGGACGCAGACGAGATAGGGTCTGGGGATGACAAAAGTGGCAAGGGGCGGCGATGATTGAGTTGGTGAAATCAAACGACCTGGTGCTGATCAGTTTCATTGAAGCACTCCTTAAAGACGCTTCCATCGCCTTCTATACCGCCGATACTCATATGAGTGTGCTGGAAGGGTCGATAGGAATCCTGCCGCGGCGGATTTTGGTTGAAGATGCCTCCCATCGTCGCGCGCAGCGACTTCTTGTCGATGCTGAGCTGGCGGCATTCGGGAAGAATGATCGATTACATCTTTTGCCACAATAAACACCAACCACGCCATCGCTTCACATTTCGTTGCGAAGACCCATTTGAATGAGGCTATGAAAATAGTCCCGAGCAAATTCACATCAGAAAGCGTTTTCAAATGAGTTTTGGCGATCAGCTTCGTAAAGTGGCGCGGCACATCCCTGGCATCAAATCGAAGGCCGGGGGGATTGTGATCCCTGTTGTCAGGTTAGAGGGCACCATCGGGCAGGATGGGCGACTGTCGTCCGGCCTCAACCTTGCGCGGGTTGCCGGGCGTCTTGAACAGGCATTCAAGACGAAAGAGGCCCCTTGTGTGGCCCTCGTCATCAACTCCCCAGGGGGGAGCCCTGTTCAGTCGAATTTGATTTATCAACGCGTTCGCGCGCTTGCCGAAGAAAAAGAGAAAGAGGTTCTGATCTTCGTCGAAGACGTTGCTGCCTCGGGCGGCTATATGATTGCCTGCGCAGGCGATGAGATCATCATTGATCAGGCCTCGATTGTTGGGTCTATCGGCGTTGTCGCCGCAGGGTTTGGATTTTCGGAAGCAATTGCCAAAATCGGTGTTGAGCGCAGACTTTATACAGCGGGTGAGAGCAAGGCGATGCTTGATCCCTTCTCGCCCGAGGATAAGAAAGACGTCGCACGTTTGAAGGACCTGCAGGCGCACCTGCATGAGGTTTTCAAATCGATGGTGCGCGCGCGACGCGGCGACAAGCTCGATGACAAGAATAAAAAGCTGTTCTCGGGTGATATCTGGATCGGTCAGGGTGCCATTGATGTGGGCCTTGCCGATAAGATTGGCGATTTGCGCGGGGAACTTCGGGCTCGTTTCGGTGACGACGTCCGCATGAAGCTGATCGCGCCGCCCAAAAATCTGTTTGGTCGCCCGCAACCGGCAAGCGGGATTGGTGCAGCGGCTGGGGAAGCGGCTATCCGCGCCCTGTTTTCGGAACTTGAAGACCGCAGCCATTGGCAGCGTTTCGGCCTTTAGCCCCTCGACCTGGTCAGAGGCCCCTCATGGCCCTCCGCGCTTGACATCGTTGGCCTAGCTGCGAGGTTGTTCAAGCCTGAAATCAAAACGACA
>JBCDDR010000040.1:0-15374 GCA_039180205.1 Pseudomonadota bacterium
CCCCGATGCTGACGAAAATCTTGCCGCAGAAGGGGTGGACCCCGCGCGTGTGACCCGTGTCGGCAATATCATGATGGATAGCTTTGAGTTGATCCGCGACAAGATTGAAGCTGAAGACAGTGCCGGCAAGTTTGGCCTCGCGCCCAAAAGTTATGGCGTGGTTACATTTCATCGGCCCTCGAACGTCGATGATCGCGCCATTCTCGAAGAGATTGTGAACCAGCTCGTGGCAGCTTCCGAACGTTTGCCGCTCGTCTTTCCGGTTCATCCGCGGACACGAAAACAACTTCAGGAAACCGGCCTGATGGCGAAGCTTGAGGCCGCAACCAATATCCGTCTCGAAGAACCGATCAGCTATCGCCCGTTTATGTCTCTGATGAGTGAGGCCAAACTCGTTGTGACAGACTCAGGCGGATTGCAGGAAGAAACCACTTACCTCGGCATCCCCTGTATGACCTTGCGCGAAAATACCGAACGCCCGATCACGATCTCCCAAGGCACAAACAAGCTGGTGAAACCTGCGGACCTTCTCACCCATATCGAGGACGTTATGAACAAACGCTGGCCAACCGGGCAATGCCCAGAGTTTTGGGACGGGAAGACTGCGCAGCGGATTGTTGAAGACCTGCGGCGGCGCTCAGCTTAGCTCACCAGCTCAGACTGAACGTTCAGCAATACGCCCGCCAGAGATGGCCCAGAAGCGCTCATACAGCCCGGCGGTTCTGACCAGGTAATCATAATCGCCCCTGCCAAGTTTCGTCGCGGCAAGCGCTGCCGTTAGGCGCGCGCGGGAGAGAAGCTCTTTCGGGAATGAGAGCCCAACGTCGCGCCTCAGCTCGCGTCCCGCCTCATATTCGGCAACGGCGCGGCGGCGGCGTTCCTGCACATGTTCCGCCGCAAGCGCACCCCACTGCCGTTCGCCTTCGGGCATTGGTAAATCTGACGCAATGTGACGGTCATAGGCTTGCCAGGGCACCTCGAAAACAAATGACGGCAGGCGCTTCATCCATTCGATATACAGCCGATGATACATGCCGAGTTCAATGGGTGTGGAGATAAAACAGCGCGCGAAATCCGCATCGAAAAACGGAAGCGGCATCTCGATACGAACCAGATCAAGTTCTTCGAAGTAGCGCACCAGATGACGCCGTTCCTGATTTTCGATCTGGAAATGATAAAGCGATTTTTCCGTGAGCGCCCTTCCCCCGGCGGTGAGTGCCTCAGCAATACGTCGAATGGCAAATCCAGTAAGGTCGGTGCGCTCACCTTGCGCCAAAACCGCTTCGGGCAGGCGAAAAGGCTTCATACGGGTGAACGCACGGGCGGCTTCCCCCGCATCCCCCGCACGCAGGGCAGCAATTGTTTCATCACTGGTATGTACATAACCGCAGATCACGCTGCCGCCGTCACCCGCCCAAACACGAGTGCGGTGATCCGGCGCCGGATCGAACACATATTCGCTGTCAAACGCTGTGCGCGACGCGTGCGCAGGATAGGATCTGTCGTTAAGCCGTGGCCGCAGGATCATGTGAGGTATCGCGCCTGACACCCTCGCAAACCGATCGGCAACAATGCGCTCATGTGAGCCTTCCCAGGCATAGTTGAGTGCATGAACGTCAACACCTCGCTCACGCAGAACACTCACAATCATGCGGCTGTCCAACCCACCCGACAAGAACGCCATGACGGATTTATCGCCCGATAAACGCCGCGCGACCGCCTCATGAAATCGTTCATAGATAAGCGTCACACGCTCATCAGAGGACATGTCTTCGTCGGACACGCGATCCCAGCTAAAATAGCGTGTTGACCGACAGCCCTGGTTCGAAAGCGTTAAACGCTCGCCGCCGCGCAACATGCGGATGGTGGCATAAGGGGTATGCTCGTCAAGCGAGCCGACGAAAGCGACCTGCTCATGAAGGCCGAGGCGGTCTATGGGCTTTGAAAGTGCGTCAATGGCCTCAAGGCAGCCCAATCGCGATGCGAAGACAAAAGTTGTACCGTCTGACCAGAGATAGAGTGTCCTGACCCCAAAGAGATCACCCACCAACTCAACCCTGGCCTCATTTTTGGCGATGACTGCTGCCTGAAACGTACCGCGCGAGGTAACGAGTAATTCGTCGAGGGCTTGCGCGTCATTAGCCCCCGCCTTTCCGATCCGGTCGAAGTCCACGTCGCGAGGCTCAACCTCGTCGGGCGTATGTCGAAAAAAGGGCTCTCCCGCACCGAGAACCAAAAAAGAAGATGTTTCGACGGTTGCGTTTCCATCAAGCACCCCGTGCTCGATATGAAATCCAGATCCGCGCATCGGAGAGACATTTGCATTCGCTGGAAAATCAAGCGGAAAGCGTTTGACCTGATCATCCGGCGAGCGGGAAAGATGGGCTGCCAGTCCTTCCAGAATCTCGGCATCCACAGGCGCGCCGTCGAAGCGCACCGCACCGGCGATCAAGCTCATGATGCACGCTTTTCCGCAAGCGCGCGCAAAAACCGATCCAGTTTTTCAAACTGTTTTGAGCGCGCAAAATCTGCCACATCGACATTTTCCGGCCCGGGAACTAAACCCCCCGCCGGTTTCGCGGCCAGCCATTTGGTAAGTTCGGCAACCGTCTCATCGACATCGCGTGTCACGAGCCCAAGCGCATTATCGTTGATAATTTTTGCCGCCTCACCCGTGGTGCTGCCGAGCGAGAGAACGGGCCGCCTCGCCGCAATATATTCGAATAGTTTCCCGGCAAGTACACCATCTTCGCCGGGGTGATCCCAACGCAACAGCAGCAGAATGTCAGCCGATTGTTGGAGGCGAACAATCTCCTGGTAAGGCACAGGCGCATGAATTTTCACATTCGCTTCAACACCAAACTTTTCTGCGAGCGCTTTTAAGTTTCCGGGCCATTCAACATAGAAATGAACTTCAATCCTATCCGCGACCGATCCCATTTTCTGCATCGCCGCAAAGAGAGTTGTGGGATCTCGTTTTCCCAAATAAATCGAACCAGCGTAGAGAATTGTAAGCTTTTCTTGAGAGATAGGATCAAAAGGGACGGGCGGGCCATCGATTGGAAAATCATCGGGGTCGAAGCCATTCATGACAAGCTCGGTCGGCTTGCCATAGCGCTCGGCATAAAAGGCCGTCCACGTTTCCGTCAACGCCACGATCCCTGCGGTGGAACGCAGCAACATATCCTCCATCTGGCGCTCAAAAAAGCGCCTGACAGGCGTATTGTCATAATAGGGGTTTGGGGTCCAGGCGTCGCGAAATTCGGGCACCCAGGGGATGTCGAAAGTTTTTGCGAGCGCCCCCCCAACCAGTACCGATGAATGCGGCGGCGCACTCACATAAATAAGGTCTGCGCGCCAGGTTTCGAGCAGGGCTTCACCCGCCTTGATCGCAGGTTTCACCCAGCCGCGAAAATGATCGGGGTTATGCAACAATTCAGTCAGCACCCATTTGGCGAAAGCCTTGAATTTACTCGGCTGTTCTGCAGTCTCCGGCGTTGCCTCTGCGCCACCCGATGGTGATATCGGTGCTGACTTTTTGCTTGATGCCCGTGCCGCAATCGCCGCAACGCGATCCTTGACCTCGGCATAGATGATATTTTCTGCGGGAATCTCGGGTTGCATAACCGGGGGAAACCGCGGGTTCATGGCTCCGATTACGCGGACGTCGTGGCCCTGATTGTGAAAAAACTTGGCGAGCTTTGCGACACGCGTTGCCGCCACGGGCGCATAGGGCGGAAAAAACCCAGTGATCAAAAGGATCTTCACCCCTGCCCCCATTGACTTTCCGCCGTGTGTCCGCGGTGATGGTAGGCGCGGAAGCGGAATTGAACCGTCGACCTCTGCCATGTAATAGCAGCGCTCTACCACTGAGCTACGCGCCTTCAGCCACCATCTGGCGAGCGCTCATCTAACCCAAGGACTGTTAAGAAACAACAACCTCTTTCACGAAATTGCTGACGACCCGAGAGCACCCGGCCCATAAAATAGATTGGTGTGGCGTTAGGCATGCTTTAGGTGTTGGTGCGCTAATTGAAAGACATCGTTTTTACATCACATTTCAGAGCATCTGCAGGCCCCTCGCCCATGCGCATCCTTCATGTTTTTGACCATTCAATCCCGCTCCACAGCGGGTATACCTTTCGCAGCCGCGCCATCTTACAGCATCAGCGCGCACTTGGATGGGAAACGCACCACCTGACATCTCCGAAGCATGTAAAGGAAGGGACCGATCCAGAAACCGTGGATGGGTTCACCTTTTATCGAACCAAGGCGCCAACAGGTCGCTTAAGCCAGTTACCCGCACTTGGCGAGCTTGCGTTCGTCGATGCCACCGCGAAACGACTGGAAACTGTGGCCCGGGAGGTCAAACCCGACCTTCTGCATGCCCATTCCCCGGTATTGAATGCAATGGCGGCATCACGCGTTTCGAAGAAACTCGGCATTCCATTCGTCTACGAGATCCGCGCGTTTTGGGAGGATGCCGCCGCCGCTCATGGCACCTGCCGCGAAGGCGATTTACGTTACCGCGCCACAAGGTTTCTCGAAAGCCGGGCGTTGCGGGCGGCTGACGGTGTCGCCACGATCTGTGAAGGGCTCAAATCCGATATTATTGCGCGCGGGATCAACGAAGACAAAATTGTGGTGATCCCCAATGCGGTCGATACCGACCGATTTTCCGGTCCATCGTTGCGTAATGATGAGCTCGCCGAAAAGCTGACCTTGGCCGACAAACCCGTTCTTGGGTTCATTGGCTCGTTTTACGACTATGAGGGGCTCGACGGGCTGATTACAGCGATGCCGCTGATGTTGAACCAAAACCCGAAACTACGGCTCTTGCTGGTTGGGGGTGGGCCCGAAGACGAGCGTTTGCGCGCCCAGGCAGCGCGGCTCGGCCTCAACGATGCCATCATATTCACGGGTCGCATTCCCCATGATCAGGTCGAGGACTATTACGGACTTGTCGATCTCTTTGTCTATCCGCGCAAGGCGATGCGGTTGACTGAACTTGTCACGCCGCTCAAGCCGCTCGAGGCCATGGCGCAACACAAACTCGTTGCCGCTTCGGACATAGGCGGCCATCGTGAGTTGATCGAAGATGGCCGAACCGGGGTTCTGTTTGCTCCCGATCAACCGGAGGCACTTGCCGCGAAAGTTCTGAACCTGCTCAGCGAAACCGATCACAGTGACATGCTGGCAGCGGCGCGACATTATGTCGAGCATGAGCGAACATGGCGACATAGCATCGACAATTATGTCCCGCTCTTCGAACGGATCACCGGTGACAGGTAAAGCCCGGGCGCCAGATGATTTGCACACGAACGAAATCACTCTGACCCCTAGGCCGAAGGGGTAGCCTTTCTATAATTGACTTGCCTTCGCAGGTGCAAAACACATACTCCCGAACAGAATTTTCAAAATCCACGGATTTTTGTTTCAGGGCGAAGGTCATCGTGGGTCTGATTTAGGTCGAGATGTATGAAGCGCTTTCTCCCTCAACTGATCCTACTTGTCGTGGTGATCGTCATCGCCTTTGTCGCGGTCTTCAATTATCAGATCAAACCGAAGATCATCGAACAGGCGATCCGTGGGCAGGCCCGCCCGCCCCAAACAATATCGGCTGAACGACCCGAAATATTGATCGATGCGCCCATCCTCCCGAGTGTTGGTTCGGTCGAAGCCATTAACGGTGTTGATATCTCCAGCGAGGTCGGGGGGATTGTCAGCGAAATCGGGTTTCAGTCCGGTGAGAAGGTCGAAAAAGGTGATGTGCTGTTCCGCCTTGTCTCAGATGTCGAGCAAGCCGATCTGAAGGTTGCCCAAGCGAGGCTCGCAAACGCGGAACAACAGTTCCGGCGGATTTCCGATTTGAAACGCCGTGATGTCTCCTCCGCGGCATCGCTCGACAACGCCCGCGCCGACCGCGACAGCGCCCGCGCGCAGGTTGTGAGCGCCCGCGCGCAACTTGAACGGAAGACGATCATCGCCCCCTTTTCCGGCGTACTGGGAATTCGGCAGGTTGACCTTGGTGAATTCGTCAATCCGGGGCAGGCCCTCGTCTCGCTTCAAAGCCTTGACCCCATTTTTGTACGTTTTGCCCTGCCGGAAACCGAAATCGCCGATGCGAAGGTCGGTCTTGATGTCAACATCCAGACCGATTCCTACCCGGGCCGCGTCTTTCCGGGAAAGATCACTTCAATCGACTCAAGATTAGATCAATCAACGCGCACGATTGAACTCCAGGCAACAGTATCCAATCCCGAAGGTCTCCTTCAACCGGGCATGTTCACCAACGTCGAGGTGATCACCGACAATCGCGAACAAGTGGTCAAATTGCCCGAAACCGCAGTTTCCTTTAGCCTTTACGGAGATTCGGTTTGGGTATTGAGTGCCGAAACCGCTGGGGAAACCCCGGAAGGGAGACCGGTTTATCAGGTTGAGCGGCGCGATGTTGATGTACTGAGGCGGCGCAAGGGGTTTGCCTATTTGGCACCCGGAGCCATTGGTGACGAACTTGTCGTCACCGTGGGTCAACTCAAGCTGTTTCCAGGGGCAAACGTCACCATCAACAACAGTGTGGACCTCAGCCCGAGCGATAACCCCGACCGGTTTTGACATCCAACGAGCATCGTTTTCCGATCAACAAGAGGCACGCCATGGCCGACACCCCATCATCAACACAAATGCCAACTTTCACAGATATTTTTATTAAACGGCCGGTATTGGCGAGCGTGGTGAGCCTGTTGATCCTGCTGGTGGGTCTGCAATCGTTGTTCAGCTTGCCGATCCGCCAGTTTCCCTTTCTGGAAAATGTGACAATCAATATCACCACACAGTATCCGGGCGCGAGCCCCGAGGTCGTACGAAGCTTTATCACGCAACCGATTGAACAGGCGGTCGCGAGTGCCGAAGGCATTGATACAATTGCTTCCACCTCGACGATTGGTACATCCTCAATCTCCATCCGCCTGCAACTTGATGCCGATAGCGACCGCGCCTTTACCGATGTCAGTGCCAAGGTCGATTCGGTGCGCTTTCTCCTCCCCCAGGAAGCCTTTGACCCCGTCGTTTCGCGCGAGCCCGGCAATGATCAGGCGCTCATGTATATCGATTTTCCAAGCGATGAGCTCAATGCCTCGCAGGTGACCGACTATCTGCTGCGCGTTGTTCAGCCCGCACTTCAGTCGGTCAAAGGCGTTGGTGCTGTGCGCATTCTCGGCGCGCAAACATTTGCGATGCGGGTCTGGATCAAACCCGAAAAACTCGCCGCCGTTGGTGTAACGGCGGGCGATGTGCGCCGGGCACTTGAAGACAATAATTTCACCTCTGCCCCCGGTCAGATCAAAGGCCACTATGTGAAAGCCTTGATCGAAGCCAAAACGAACCTGAATTCGGTCAAGGAATTCGAGGAACTGGTGATCAGCGCCACCGACAGCCGCACCGTTCGGTTGCGTGATGTTGCCGACGTTGAGCTCGGGCCCGAAGATGCTTCAACGACATCATACGCGGGTGCAAACCGCACGGTCTTTATGTCGATAGATGCGGCCCCGTCAGCGAACCCATTGAGCGTGATCCCCGCCGTTCGAAACCGTCTTGATGAACTGCGGAACAAGTTTCCCATCGGGCTTGATGCAAATATCGCCTTTGATGCCACGACCTACATCTCGCAGGCGATTGCAGAGGTCGTCAAAACCGTTGGTGAGGCAGCCGTGATTGTTGTGATCGTGCTGTTCCTCTTCCTGGGACGGCTGCGCGCCACCCTTGTCCCCGTCATCACGATCCCCTTGTCGCTGATCGGGGTGATGTTTGCGATGCAGCTGATGGGTTATTCGATCAATCTGCTCACGCTGCTGGCATTGGTGCTGGCAATCGGCCTGGTGGTCGATGATGCGATTGTCGTTGTGGAAAACATCACCCGACACATTGAAGAGGGCAAACCGAGGCTTGAGGCTTCGTTGCTCGGTGCTCGCCAAATTGCGCTGCCGGTGATCGGTATGACGATCACCCTAGCGGCAGTTTATGCGCCGATTGGATTTGCGACCGGTCTCACGGGAATTTTGTTTCGGGAGTTTGCGTTTACCCTTGCCGCCGCCGTGATCATTTCAGGCATTGTGGCGCTGACGCTATCACCGATGATGTGCTCACGGATTTTGCAGGACGGCGAACCAAGCCGCTTCGCGAAGGTTGTCGATCGCTATCTTGGTGACCTTGAGCGCTGGTATGAAAAGGCGCTTGTGGGAACAATGCGGGCGCGCGGCACCGTTTTCACGATTGGGCTTGTGCTCCTCGGGTCGTGCTACATGCTGTTCACCGAGTCTGCGAAAGAGCTTTCCCCCAACGAGGATCAGGGCTTTGTTTTTCTGCTCAATCGTGCGCCGGAATGGACCAATATCGATTACATGAATAAGTATGTGTCGACGTTCCACGAGAGCTTTCAGAAGTTCCCAGAGTATGAAACCTCATTTCTGATTAACACAAACGGTGGCGGCCAGGGCTTTGGCGGCATGATCCTCAAAGACTGGGCGGCCCGCGATCGGGGTCCGAACGACATTCTACCCCAACTTTCAGGCGAGCTTTCCAAGCAGGCGGGGATTACCACGCTCGCATTGAACCCCCCCGCCCTTCCTGGGTCAACCGGGGGTCCCCCCGTCCAGTTCGTGATTCAAACGCTCGGCAGCTACGAAGAGCTGAATGAGCTTTCCGGCGAGATAAAACAGCGCGCCGACAAGTCGGGGTTATTTATCTTTACCGACCTGTCGCTCTCTTTCGACCAGCCGCAGATCAACATGGAAATCGATCGCGGCAAAGCCAATCTCGCGGGCGTGACCATGGAAGAGATTGGGAATACGCTGTCGGTTCTTCTGGGCGATGGATATATCAATTTTTTCGATCTCGATGGGCGAAGCTATCGGGTGATCCCTCAGGTTGCGCGCAAAGACCGGCTGGTGCCTGATATGCTCAAAACCTACTATGTTCGCACCCGCGCAGGCGGGCTTACCCCGCTCGCCAACTTCATCACCTTGAAAGAGAGCGTGGAGCCCAATTCACTAACGACCTTCCAGCAGCTGAAATCGGCCACCATTCAGGGCGTGCCCTTTCCAGGTACCTCGCTTGGCCAAGCGCTCGATTTTCTGGCGATGACCGCGGATGAGGTTCTGCCGCGCGAATTCTCCTATGACTATGATGGGGAAAGTCGGCAGCTAAAGCAGGAAGGCGATACGCTCACGATCATTTTCGGCTTTGCGATGATCGTGATTTTCCTCGTGCTCGCCGCGCAGTATGAGAGTTTTCGCGATCCGCTGATCATCCTCGTCTCTGTCCCCATGTCGCTCGCC
Source organism: Pseudomonadota bacterium (assembly GCA_039180205.1). Classification (GTDB taxonomy): domain Bacteria; phylum Pseudomonadota; class Alphaproteobacteria; order Sphingomonadales; family JBCDDR01; genus JBCDDR01. The sequence goes on from JBCDDR010000040.1 coordinate 9,336, forward strand.
GGTGCGTTGCTTGTGATCAATATGGGGGGTCAGGTGCCCGGGCTTTCGATCAATATCTATACCCAAATTGGTCTCTTGACGCTCGCCGGGCTGATTTCCAAGCACGGGATCCTGATGGTGTCCTTTGCCAATGAAATCCAGGATCGCGACGGTTTGAACCGCAGGGAAGCGATTGTAAAGGCGGCGACTTTGCGCCTGCGCCCCATTTTGATGACCACGGTTTCGATGGTCGCAGGGGTTATGCCGCTGCTGATCGCCGAGGGCGCTGGCGCGGTAAGCCGGTTTGCCATTGGCATGACGATCGCTGCGGGGATGACGCTGGGAACGCTTTTCACGCTCTTTATCGTGCCCGCCGTCTATTCGGTTCTGGCTCACAAATCGAGCGGCAAGACCGCCGCACCTTCAGGCAATGCAGTGCCAAGTCCCGCTGAGTAATGCCCCATAAAAAAGACCGCTACCCATAAAGAGCAGCGGTCCAGTGGCAAGCCTCCATCCTCGGGACACAGAGGAAAGGGAGGATTTCTGAAGTGGAGAGTTCAGGACGTTGAGAAGGAGTTCCTCATTTAGTTACCGAAGAGGTTGAGGAGGATCTGCGGTTCCTGGTTGGCGATGAAAAGCGCCTGAGTACCAAGCTGCTGCTTGACCTGAAGCGCCTGCAACCGCGCACTTTCGCGGGCAAGGTCTGCGTCAACCAGGTTGCCGATCCCCGTTTCGAGGGTATCACCAAGTTTATCGACAAAGTTGCGTTGCAGCTCCATTGAACGCGAGCCTGCGCCCAGACGGGTCATTACCGAGCTCACGTTGGCGATCGCCGTATCGACCACGGCAACCAAAGTCTGGGCTTCTGCGGCATTTGTGAAGGTTTGCGCTGCCCCCACGCCGATGTTCGGGCCGCCGAGCGCCAGGCTCTCGTGCGCAATCGTAATCGTACCCGTCGCATCGGCATTGGCGATTGCAACCACCTGATCGCCGTTCCCATCAATCAGGTTGGTGCCGTTGAATTCCGCGTTGGTGATGATCGTCGTGATCTGATCACGGAGCGAATTGAAATCTTCTTGTAGCGCGTCGCGGCTATCCTGATCGAGACCAGCATCGGCGGCGGCGACGGTTTTCTCTTTCATTTGAATGAGAATGTCAGCAATCGACTCAGACGCGGCGAGTGCGATATCGGTGGCGGAGATCGACCGATCGAGGCTTTGCTTTACTGCCTCGAGACCGCGACGATCGGCACGCAGGTTTTGCGCAATGGCAAAAACCGCCGCGTTATCCTTCGCGTTTCGAACTTCCAAGCCCGAGTTGATCCGAAGCTGCGTTTTCTCAAGGTCTTGAGTTGTTGCTGTCAACTGTTGCAGCGCATTCAGCGCCGCACTGTTGGTGTTGATTGAAAGTACAGAGGTCATAGCTCACGGGCTCCTTCAGGCCTGTCCACATCGACCACGCTTTTTCCATGCGTGATTTCACAGACCTATCAGCAACCCCCGTGCCAAACTGAGCTCTCATACGCTATATCATTGTTTTTACTTAAGTATCTCCATTCTCAGAGGGCGGGAAGTAAAGCGCATTCCCAGCGCAAACGGCAGAATTCACCTAGCGGATATGGGGATTTTCAGGGACAGGCGGCAGAATTGGCCTAGCGCCTGGCATGAAATTTATGCGGTACACGCTGCGATCTGGAGCGGGTTGTCAGAAGTAGGCATAGGAAGCCTGTCGGCAGGCTTGTCGGGGCGGTTGTCACCCTCGACACTGAATGACACTGCCTTTTGCGAGAAAGAGACAGCATTTTAAGAAGAAGAGCTATGGTCAGGCGTTCTCATTTATGAGGATGCCGATTTCCTGGCGAAAAGCTTTCAATACGCGCAACAGTTCTTCGGTGGGAAACTGGCGGACAATTTCACCCGAGGCCTTGTCAACGGCCTTATAGATATAGCGGCCGGTTTCATCATCGGCACTGATTTCCAAGCGGACATTTTCAGGTGACTTGCCAACCATTTCAGCAATCAGTTCCGATGCCCGGTCGAAAGCCGGCACGTCTTCACCTGGAGGCTTGGTTCGGTTGGTGGCGTCGGCGCGCCCCTGCGATTGATCGGGCATTGACTGAGCAATACCGGTTTGAGCGCCAGCCGTTTGAACACCAACACGCGCCGCGTTCACTGGAAATGGTACAATCTTATCCATTCGGCCAGAAGGGGTGATTCCCCTCTCCTCACATTCAATAGCTCTGACTTGATCGTGCGATCAGCACTAAAAAACGACCGGAATAGCCTCCAACTGAAGGCGCCCCCGATCGTTTTTTAGGAAGATACCGGGGCGAAATACGCCGCCCCGGTAAAATCGTATCGTTTTTACAAAGCTTATCGGAACAGGCTCAGAACTGAAGACGGAGCCTGGTTTGCAATCGACAGAGCCTGAAGACCAAGCTGCTGTTTCACCTGCAAAGACTGCAACTTTGCACTTTCACGAGCCAGATCGGCGTCAACCAGGTTACCCACACCCGTTTCGATCGAGTCAGACAACGTGTCGGCAAAGTTACGTTGCAGCTCGATTTGGCGTGAAGCGGAACCGAAGCTCGACAACGCCGTGCTCACGGTGTCGATATCCGCATCGAGAGCGGCGACAGCAGTCGCGGCCGTAGCAGCATCGGTAAAGGTAGCCGCTGTCAACGCCGTAGTCGTCAGATCAACACCAGCAACAGTGATGTTTTGGTTTGCGAAATCATCATCACCGGTCAATGCCTGAACAGCGTCCGCGTCGACGGCGTTGACAAGGTTTGTCCCGTTGAAGCTTGCCTGGCCTGCAACTGCGTCGACCTGTGCCAAGATGCTGTCATACTCTGACTTGAGGGCGGCACGACTGTCAGCATCGAGACCAACGTCCGCAGCGGCAACAGCTTTTTCCTTCGCATCAATGAGAAGGTTTGAAATTGTTTCTGCAGCGGCAACACCAACATCAATTGTCGAAGACGCGCGGTCGAGCGACTGCTTAATCGCGTTTAAGCCCCCAACATCGCTGCGCAGACCTTGGGCAATGGCAAAGATCGCGCTGTTGTCTTTCGCAGACGCAACTTTAAGACCCGTGCTGATACGGTTTTGAGTTGTTGTCAGCGCTTGGTTGGTGCTCGTGAGATTTTGCAGAGCAAGAAAAGCGGTACCATTGGTATTTACTGAAAATGACATGTTTTATGTCTCCATTCTTGGATGTTATGAGCATTTTGCTCGCGAACGTTTTGTTCGTGCCACCCTCTCAGCAATGGCCATGCCAGTTCGCCATGCTTAATGGCTGTCAACCATGCCAAAACTCACAATATCGCCAGACAGTTTTTTCCGCTAACCAACTGTAAAGCTTGATAAAATATTAATCCCTGCAGATCGGGAACTTTTTGCCGGGTCATTCTTGCCGACCGGGCATTTTTTGCCGGGCGGGGCGTGGGTTTCGACCAAAGCGCGATGGTTTTTTGCGAGACCCGCGGAGGAACGCGGACCGAATACGGCCTCACGTAGAGGAGCGCTGAACCCTGAAATCCGAAAGGACTTTCAGTGAATGTGGGCCGTTCGATTTCAGAATCGGGATGATCGGAATACTTGATGATAGGAATACGTATAGAAAAAGACGCGCTCTTTTCGCGCGCCAAAGTCGTTGGCTTCTCTTTTACAGGATCGATAGGATGGAGACCTGTGGCGGGATCAGGGTGCGGCCGCCCCATTTGCACCAGGGCGCGCAGCCAACCCTTCCATGATCGCGCGATTGACATCGATCAGGGCATCGAGGCCTCCCCGCCCGCGCGCCACTTCGGTTGAGTAGCGGCTCACCCACAGGCTCAGGGAAATGATTTGCGCACGCAGCTCTTTGGGCAGCTGATTGCCAGCCGCGCCACAGTCACTCGCCAGTGTTGACCAGAGCCTGCGGTTCCAGTCGAGCTTTTCAACAAGCTCGATCCCGGATAGGCCTTGCTCTTCTGCCTCTTTTAGTGCCCGCGTTACCTGGACGAAGAGGCGATACTCAGTCTGCCGCGGCGACTCCGAGGTCGTTTGCGTCTGCCGATACCTGTCCAGGGACATAATTCAGCAACTCCTCTTCATACGCGAACAGCTTGCGACACGTTGTAAGCCCGCGATAATAATTCCGCGCCATCATATCCCCGCTGATTGCCACGCAATGCGTGAGAACGGTGGGGTTTTCGATCGCATTCATAAATTCAGTCATCCGCAACACAAACTCATCATAATAGGTCTGATGATTGTCCGGATCGAGATACGCCATCATGATTGCGAAATAGACAAGTTTTGCCGGGGTCTTTGCTTCATTCTGTTGCAGAATGTCGCGCTCCCGCAGCAGCGATACTTTGTTCTGGATCACCAAACTGGTGCGACGGTCACCATTTGCGATGACAGCCCCGTTGACGATAAACTGCTCGCCGGGCTTTAGCGAAACTTTCAGCGCCATGGCGCTCTCCTTTGCTTGCCTTCATAAATGGGTGGGGTTTTGCTCAACGGATCGTCCCCACCGCATCATTGCCAAGACAGTACGCAACCAGAGGTTCAAATATGCTTAACGACATGAACACTATAAACAACGCGGTGTTTTGAAGGTTTCAGTCGCCGAATGCCCTTTGACGGCATTGTCATTTTGTGGATGAGCCTATATGCGATCTGAGCGCCATGCAGGGCAAAGGCTTACGCACCGGCCAAGTAACGGGAAAGTCCAGATCCATGAGCGAATTACGATTCTCCGGAACGCAGAACTACGTCGCGACCGATGATTTGAAAGTAGCGGTAAATGCCGCCGCCACACTCAAGCGACCCTTGCTGATCAAGGGCGAGCCCGGTACCGGCAAGACAGTCCTCGCCGAAGAAGTCGCAAAAGCGTTTGGGCGCGACCTGATTGAATGGCACATCAAATCATCTACCAAGGCTCAACAAGGCCTCTATGAATATGATGCCGTTTCACGGCTGCGCGATAGCCAGCTGGGCGATCCCAAGGTCAATGATATCGCCAACTATATCAAACGCGGTAAACTGTGGGAGGCGTTCACAGCCGATAAAACGCCCGTTCTGCTGATTGATGAGATCGACAAGGCGGACATTGAATTTCCCAACGACCTTTTGCTCGAACTCGATCGGATGGAGTTTTTTGTTTATGAAACCGGGGAAACGGTCCGCGCGATCAATCGTCCGATCGTGATCATCACCTCGAATAATGAAAAAGAGCTGCCTGACGCCTTCCTTCGCCGGTGCTTTTTTCATTACATCAAGTTCCCAGACCGCGATACGATGCGTTCGATTATCGACGTTCATTTCCCTGAAATTCAATCGATGCTCGTGCGCGAAGCGCTCAACATTTTTTACGAGCTTCGAGACGTGCCGGGGTTGAAGAAAAAGCCTTCGACGTCGGAACTTCTCGATTGGCTGAAGCTCCTGATGGCGGAGGATTTGCCGCTCGATACGCTCAAATCCCGCGATCCCAAAAAAGTGATCCCGCCTCTGCATGGCGCGTTGTTAAAAAATGAGCAGGATGTCATGCTGTTCGAGCGACTTGCCTTTATGGCGCGGCGTGAGTCGCAAAATTGATGGCCTCGATGGGTGTTTGTGGTTCACCCTTTACCGACAAAAAAACATTCTGGACCGACAAAAAGACATTCTGGTGTTTTGACATTTTGGGGTCATCAGCATTCTGACAAGGCATGACCTTAAAGACTGTCACCGATGAAAAGCTTAATGAAAACAATAAGTTCCCGATAAGGAAATCTAACCCATGACGCTTTCTGCGCGTAGCCTCGTTCTTATCGTCTTCACCATCGGATTGTTCGGTGCGGGCTATTATCTTTTGACCAATGAGCAAGAGGCCCCAAGCCGCAGATTTGGCGGTCAGGTTTCGGTTGAGGTCTCTCCTGCCAAGGAGGCTGAATTTGCCGATTTGATCGAGGCGGTCGGCACAGCAAACGCCAAAGAGTCGGTTACGATTACCGCCAACGTTTCCGAAGTCATCGAAAACATTCTTTTTGAAGAGGGCCAGTCCGTCAAAGCGGGTACTGTGCTTGTCCGC